>DATHNU010000424.1:0-2290 GCA_035485695.1 Reyranella sp.
GTCTTGGGATCGAACACCACGACGTCGGCGGGACGGCCCTCGGCCAGCAGGCCGCGGTCGGTGATGCCGAACATCTCGGCCGGCCGTTGCGTCAGATTGTGCACGGCCTGCTCGACGGTGAAGGTCTTCTTGTCGCGCACCCAATGGCCCAGCAGATAGGTGGAGTAGCAGGCGTCGCAGAGCTGGCTGGCGTGCGCCCCGGCATCCGACAGGGCGATGATGGTGTGCGGGTCGGTGATCAGCTCGGCCACCTCCTTTTCGTCGAAGTTCATGACGGCCATGCGGAAGCGGGCCTGCAGGTCGCTGGCGAGGGCGAGGTCGAGGGCCAGGTCGACCGGATCCTTGCCGAGCTTGCGGGCGGCCTCGGCTAGCGGCTGCTCCTCGAGCTCCTTGGCGGACGGCGCCCAGGCAATGACCGTGCGATCCCACCAGCGCTGGAAGAGCGGCGTCAGCTCGCTGCGCAGTTTCTCGCGCCAGGCCGGATCGGCATAGGCGCGGCGGCGCGTGCCGGGCGCCTTGGCATCTTCGACCGCGAGCTCGTTCATGAACTTCATGACGTCGAAGATGAACGGCTCGGCAAAGGTGAATTCGAAGTTGAGCGGGCGGCAGCTCACCTGCGGGATGACGAGAGCGCCCGACCTGCGTTGCTCGGCGGCGAGGTCGAGCTGCTTGCGATGCCCACCCGGGCCGTAGAGGTAGGAGAGGAGAGCCGTCCAGGTGACGGGAACGCCGTACTTGCGGCTGACCTCGGCCATGTGCCGGGTCGAGAATTCACGGCCGATGGTGATCTGCATCAGGCCGCGCTTCATGTTGCCCATGACGGATACCAGTGCATCCATCTCCTCGACGGCGGCCTGGCGGCTGGGCACCGGCTTGCCGGCATAGCCGTTGTGGCTGACCGAGACCGACGTACCGAAACCGATGGCGCCGGCTTCCATGGCCTCGCGCATCAGTCTCTTCATGGCGCCGATCTCGTCGGCCGTGGCGGCACGTTCGGTCGATTCCTCGCCCATGACGTAGAGCCTGAGCGGCGTGTGGCCGAACAGGGCCGCGACGTTGATCGCCGAGCCGCGCTTCTCCAGCGCGTCGAGATACTGCGGGAAGGTCTCGAACGGCCAGTCGTCGCCGAGGCCCGCATGCAGCGCGTCGAGGCTCATGCCCTCGACCTTTTCCAGCGTCTGCATGATCAGCTTGCGGTGAATGGCCTTGGTCGGCGCGACGCCGAAGCCGCAATTGCCGATCACCGTCGTAGTCACGCCATGCCAGGGCGAGATGGTGAGCATGCGATCCCACAGAATCTGGGCGTCGTAGTGCGTGTGCACGTCGACGAAGCCCGGTGAGACGACCTTGCCGGCGGCGTCGATGGTGGTGGTCGCCGGCCCGTCGACCTTGCCCAGCGATACGACCTTGCCGTCCTTGATGCCGAGATCGCCGGTGAAGCCTGGCTTGCCGGTGCCGTCAGCGATCGTGCCGCCTGTGATCTTGAGGTCGTAGGTCATGGCTTGCTCCTGAGCGCCTGTCCATTATACGTCGTTCGGCGTCGCAGGAGGAAACACATGGCAAAGCACAAGATCGCACTCATTCCGGGTGACGGAATCGGCAAGGAAACCGTCCCGGAGGGCGTGCGCGTGCTGGAAGCCGCGGCGCGGCGCTTCAACTTCCAGCTCGAGTTCACCGATTTCGACTGGTCGTGCGATCGCCTGCTGCAGACCGGCAAGATGATGCCGGACGACGGCATGGAGCAGCTGAAGGCCTACGAGAGCATCTTCCTGGGCGCCGTCGGCTGGCCGGGCGTGCCCGATCACGTCTCGCTGTGGGGTCTGCTGATCCCGATCCGTCGCGATTTCGACGAGTATGTAAACCTGCGTCCTGTGCGCCTGTTCGAGGGCGTGCCATCGCCGCTGGCCAACCGCAAGCCGGGCGAGATCGACTTCTGGGTGGTGCGCGAGAACACCGAGGGCGAGTACAGCACGCTTGGCGGCCGCATGTTCCAGGGCACGGAAAACGAGTTCGCGGTGCAGGAGGCCGTCTTCACGCGCAAGGGCGTCGATCGTGTGATGAAGTTCGCCTTCGAGTTCGCCCGCACGACCAAGAAGAAGCACGTGACCTCGGCCACCAAGTCCAACGGCATCATCCATACGATGCCGTTCTGGGACGAGCGCTTCGCCGAGATGAAGAAGAACTATCCGGAGATCCGGGCGGACCAGTACCACATCGACATCCTGACCGCGCATTTCGTGCGCAACCCGGACTGGTTCGATGTCGTGGTCGGCTCCAACCTGTTCGGCGA
>DATHNU010000425.1:0-3263 GCA_035485695.1 Reyranella sp.
GTTCGGATCGCCGATGTTGGGCGTGATGCCGCCCGTCGTCTGGCTCTGGCCGTAGTAGGTGAACCCGTTCGAGCCGAGACCCCACCACAGCGTATCGATGAAGACCGAGGCCGGGCCGTCGGCCTTGCCGAGACTGCCCTCCAGAACCTTGACGTCGAAAGTCAGCCGCTCGCCCTCGAGCTTGGCACTGGTCAACTCGACCACGGCGTCGTTGACGCTGGAGCCGTCCTTGGAGAACACCGACACGGTGGCGTTCGGCGGATCCTTGGCGAAGCTTCCGGTGTGCCAGATCGCCACCATGTCGGGCGTCACCATATGGCCGACGCTGCGCACCGGACGGCTGGTGAAGAGCGTGGCGCTCGGCAGGACGCCGTCGAGCACGAGCTGTTTGCCGTCGAGCTTGGCGCCGCGGGCGTTCAGCACGATCAGGGCCTGCGAATACTGCCGCGTCGCGGGCACGCCGATCGTCTTCTGGGCCGGCGCGGTGATGGCGTTGGGGGCGGGCGGCGCCGTCAGAGTCTGGGCGAAAGCGGCACCCATCGTCAGGGTCGGGGCCAGAATCAGGGCAGCCAGGAAGCTGCACCTCTGCTGTGCGTTCATTATGACTGGTCCTTCCTTCCCCGGGCGTTCGCAGCCGCGCCTTGTATAGGGGAGGCACGGGCTGGTGAGAAGAGCGCGTTAGCCTTATCCCCGACCTCAGTGCAGTTGACTAAACCCTTCTCGCAGCCCATTTTCCGCCCGCTTCGTTCATAATTCGCCCCAAGCCGGAGGCCGGATGGCCAAAGAAGATCTGATTGAATTCACCGGTGTGGTCGCCGAGCTGCTGCCCAATGCGATGTTCCGGGTAAAGCTCGACAACGACCACACGATCCTCGCCCACACATCGGGCAAGATGCGCAAGAACCGCATCCGCGTGCTGGCAGGCGACCGCGTCACCGTCGAGATGACGCCCTACGACCTGTCCAAGGGCCGCATCACCTTCCGCTTCAAGTAGGCGTTGGGCGTCCCGTCGATCCCCCCGCTCGTCCTGGCCTCCGCTTCGCCGCGCCGGCTCGACCTGTTGCGGCAGGTGGGACTTGAGCCCGCCGAGATCGACCCCGCCGACATCGACGAATCTCCCGGGCCCCGCGAGGCGCCGCGCGCCTATGCGCTGCGCATGGCCAGGGCCAAGCTCGACGCCGTCGCCTGTCGCCATCCCGGCGCCGTCGTGCTGGCGGCCGACAGCGTCGTGGTCTGCGGCCGGCGCATCCTGCCCAAGGCCGAAACCGAGCAGGACGCGCGCGCCTGCCTGAAGCTGCTGTCGGGTCGGCGCCACCGCGTGCTGGGCGGCGTCGCCGTCGGCAGCGCCGACGGCGCGGTGAGGACGCGCCTGGTCGAGACCGTGGTGCGCTTCAAGCGGCTCGAGGCGGCCGAACTCGACGACTATCTCCACTGCGGCGAATGGCGCGGCAAGGCCGGCGGTTATGCCATCCAGGGCCGCGCCGCGCGCTTCATAGCCTTCGTCTCGGGATCCTACAGCAACGTCGTCGGCCTGCCGCTGTTCGAGACAGTGGCCCTGCTGAAGGCCGCTCGGCCGTGAGCAAGGTCGACCGCTTGATCTGTCATGTGCTGCCCAAGGCGTTCCTGATGGCGCTGGTCGCCGAGGGCCGCCTGGTCGAGCTGCAGGTCGTGCGCCGCGACACGCCCTCGCGGGTCGAGAGCGTGTTCCTCGGCCGGCTCGAACGGGTCATGCCCGACCTCGATGCCGCCTTCGTCGATATCGGCATCGGCCGCTCGGGCTTCCTGCGCGCCGAGGATCGTGCCGGCAATGACGACTGGCCGCCCACGGGGGCGCCGCTGATGGTCCAGGTGCGCAATGATGGCGGCGGCGAGAAAGGTCCGCGACTTTCCATGAACGTCGCCGTCACCGGCCGCTACGTCGTCTATCATCCGGTCGGCGCGGGCGTCAGCTTCTCGCGCCGCATCGAGGGCGAGTCTGAGCGCGACCGCTTGCGCGGCCATGTCGAGGGATTGCTGGAGGGCGGCATCGTGCTCCGCACCGCCGCGGCCGGCGCCGCGCCGGACGTACTGCGCGCCGACGCCGAGCAGGTCATGGCGCGCTGGGAACAGCTCCGCCGCCAGGCCTTCGACGTCCAGCCGCCGGCCGACCTGTCGGCGCGCATTCCCGGCGAGCGCGATCCGATCGCCCGCCTGCTGCGCGACCATGGCGCCTCCCTGGAAGAAGTCATCCTCGACGAGCGTGCCAGGGCGCGCTCGCTGCAGGACGAGATGGATCGCCTGGGTGAGAAGATCCGCGTGCGCTGGCACAACGGGGCGATGCCGGCCTTCGACATCGACGATGTCGCGGGCCAGATCGACACCGCGCTCGCCCCGCGCATCGTGCTGGAGAGCGGCGTCGAGGTGCTGTTCGAGCCGGGCGAGACGCTGTGCGCCGTCGACGTCGACAGCGCCGCTGCCGGCGGCCGCCAGGGCCGCGCGCCGCGCCGGCCGATCGACGTCAATCTCGAGGCGGCGCCGGCGATCGCCCAGCAGCTCCGGCTGCGCAACATCGCGGGCGCCGTGGTGATCGACTTCGTCACCATGCGCAGCACCTACGACCGCGACAAGGTCCAGGCAGCGCTGGCCGAGGCGATGGCCGACGATCCGGTGCCGACCCAGCTCTACGGCTTCACGCGGCTCGGCCACTTCGAGTTGACGCGCGCGCGGCGCGGCGCGACCTTGGCGGCCCAGCTCGAGGCTTTGGAAAAAGGCGATGACTGACCGATCGACCCCGCCGCTGCGCGCGGTGCGGATAATAGAAGCCAAGTGTGCGATCTGCGGCAAACCCGCCGTCGCCCAGTACCGGCCTTTCTGCTCCAAGCGCTGCGCCAATATCGATCTCGGCCGCTGGCTGAAGGAAGGCTATCGCGTGCCGACCGACGAGGGCCCGGCCGAGGACGAGCCCGGCGGCGAGGGGCGGGGACCAACTGGACAGGAAAGCTGACGCGTCCTATACAGCCCGCCGCCAGCCGAACGGTATGCCCAGGTAGCTCAGTTGGTAGAGCATGCGACTGAAAATCGCAGTGTCGGTGGTTCGACTCCGCCCCTGGGCACCATTCGCGAGAAGTCCTCCCGCTCTTACGAGAGTACTGGTTCGACAGCGCCACGCGTACAGTCCCCGCACGCCACCTCTCCGAGGAAAAGCCGCCACATGCCAGTGACCCGTCGTGTCATGATCGCGATCGCAACTCTCGCCGCCGCCCGTCCGGCTGCCGCGCAAACGC
>DATHNU010000426.1:0-19941 GCA_035485695.1 Reyranella sp.
CACGCCGGCGCCTGAGCCGATGCCGGACTATGTCACCGTCGTGCTGCGCGACCGGCTCGACGAGGCCCTCGAATCGGCAGCGCCCATCCTCGAGCGCGAGACGCTGCCGCCGTACCTCCAGAAGCGCCGGCGCATTGGCAAAATTATGCGCCGTCAGATAGCGGCTCATCTCGGCCTCGGGATGCTCGCCGGCCGAGATGCGGCGGAAGATCTTCAGCATCACCGCGTCGTCGACAATCAACGAGCTGTTGGACTGTTCGGCCGTCAGCCACATGACGGGCGCATCGGCCGGCCGGCGCAGGACCTCGACCTTGTCGACCGTCGGTTCGAAGACGATCTGGCCTTCCGGCGTGTCGATGCGCCGGCCGTCGGCGAGCGAGGCCACCATCTGATGCGCAAAGCCAGGCAGTGAAAAGGCGTCGGTCAGCAGGCCCATGCGCCGGCCGCGCCGCACGCGCGCCAACGCAAGCTGCGACGGCAGGGCGGCACTCGACTCGTCCTCCCAGCTTATCGACAGCGGCAGCTGCCAGCGGCTGGTCGTGTCACCGGTCTTGACCTCGACCTCGGCCAGCAGCATGTCACGCTCGCCGCCCAGCCGCGCCGTGTACGCGATGTGCGAGGCCTGCAAAGCCTGGTCCTTGGCGCCGAACCAGCGGCGCTTCTGGAGGTACGGCGGCAGCGTCTCGCGCTCGAGGATGGGCGCTGCCGATTCGAGGGCCTCGTCGAGCCGGTCGCGCAGCACGACGGTGACATAGTCCGGCATCGGCTCAGGCGCCGGCGTGTGCCACGATGGCGATTCGCTCTCACTGGTCAGGATGAACCAGTAGAAGCCGAAGGGCGGCAGGGTGAGCAGGTAGGTGAGCTTGCCGACGGGCGGGAACAGTGAGCCGCCGGTCAGCTCGACCGGCACGCGGCCGTTGAATTCCGAGAGGTCGAGCTCGACCGCCTGCGGCGTATGCGAGACGTTGGCCACGCACAGGATCGCCTCGCCGTCGAGCTCGCGCAGATAGGCCAGCACCTTGCGGTTCTTGGGGTAGAGGAAGCGCAAGGTGCCGCGGCCGAAGGCGGCGTGCTGGCGCCGGATGGCGAGCATGCGGCGCATCCAGTGCAGCAGCGAATGGGCGTCGCGCGTCTGGGCCTCGGCATTGATCGTCTCGTAGCCGTAGAGCGCGTCCATGATCACCGGCAGCGCCAGCGCCGCCGGATCGGCGCGCGAGAAGCCACCGTTGCGGTCGGGCGACCATTGCATGGGCGTGCGCACGCCGTCGCGGTCGCCCAGCCGGATATTGTCGCCCATGCCGAGCTCGTCGCCATAGTAGATCACCGGGCAGCCGGGCATGGAGAACAGCAGGCTGTTCATCAGCTCGATGCGGCGGCGGTCGCGCTCCAGGAGCGGCGCCAACCGGCGGCGGATGCCGAGGTTGAGCCGGGCGCGCCGGTCGGTGGCATAGGTCTGCCACAGATAGTCGCGCTCCGAATCGGTCACCATCTCGAGCGTGAGCTCGTCGTGGTTGCGCAGGAAGATCGCCCACTGGCAGTTGTCGGGGATCTGCGGCGTCTGGCGCATGATGTCGGTGATCGGAAAGCGGTCCTCACGCGCCAGCGCCATGTACATGCGCGGCATCAGCGGGAAATGGAACGCCATGTGGCATTCGTCGCCCTGGCCGAAATATTCCTTGGTGTCCTCCGGCCATTGATTGGCCTCGGCCAGCAGCATGCGGCCGGGATACGTGGCGTCGAGATCGGCGCGGATACGTTTCAGCACGTCGTGCGTTTCCGGCAGGTTCTCGTTGTTGGTGCCCTCGCGTTCCATCAGGTAGGGCACGGCATCGAGCCGCAGCCCGTCGACGCCCAATTCGAGCCAGAAGTGCATGATCCGCAGCACCGCCTTCAGCACTTCGGGATTGTCGAAATTGAGGTCAGGCTGGTGGGCGTAGAAGCGGTGCCAGTAGTAGGCGTTGGCCACCGGGTCCCAGGTCCAGTTCGAGCGCTGGGTGTCGAGGAAGATGATGCGCGTGCCGCCATATTTCTGGTCGTTGTCCGACCAGACGTAGAAATCGCGCTCCGGCGATCCCGCCGGCGCCTGGCGGGCGCGCTGGAACCAGGCATGCTGGTCGGAGGTGTGATTGATCACCAACTCGGTGATGACGCGAATGCCGCGCCGATGCGCCTCCTCGATGAAGCGCTTGACGTCGTCGAGCGTGCCGTACTCGGGATGGACCGCGGTGTACTCGGCGATGTCATAGCCGTCATCGAGCCGCGGCGAGGGATAAAAGGGCAGCAGCCACAGCGTGTTGACGCCAAGCTCGGCGATGTAATCGAGCTTGGAGATCAGGCCGGGAAAGTCGCCGATGCCGTCGTTGTCGGAATCGAAGAACGACTTTACATGAAGCTGGTAGATGATCGCGTCCTTGTACCAGAGCGCGTCCTGCGCGACCGGCAACGGGGCGGTGGCCAACGGTGCGTTCATGCCCGACCTCCAATGGGCGCGATGCGCCAGATAGCGAACGGCAGCTCAGCCGGATCGAGACGCACGCGCTGGACCTTGCCCTGCCACACGAAACGTTGTCCCCGCATCAGGTCTTCCACGTCGACGGCGCCGTTGTCGGGCAGCTGAAACTCCCACAGCGGCACCTCGAAGGAGGCTTCCTGCACACCGTGCGGGTCGAGGCTGACGGCCACCAGGATCATGTCGTCGCGCTCGGCCGTCGCCTTGCCGTAGACCATCACCTGGTCGTTGAAGGCGTTATAGAAGGTCAGCCCGAGATGGCTGTGCAGCGCCGGATGCAGCTTGCGCAGGCGGTTGAGGGCGGAGATCTCGGCCACGATGTTGCCGGGCTGGGCGAAATCCCTCACGCGGATTTCGTACTTCTCCGAGTCGAGATATTCTTCGCGCCCGGGCAGCGCTGCCGCCTCGCAGATCTCGAAGCCGGAATAGACGCCCCACAGGCCCGACAAGGTCGCGGCCAGCACGGCGCGGATCAGAAAGCCGGCACGTCCCGACGTCTGGAGAAAAAAGGGATTGATATCGGGCGTATTGACGAAGAAGTGCGGACGATAATAGTCGGCGACATCGGTCGTCGTGAGTTCGGTCAAGTAGTCCGTGAGCTCGGCCTTGGTGTTACGCCAGGTGAAGTAGGTGTAGGACTGCGTGAAACCGACCTTGCCCAGCTGGTACATCATTGTCGGCCGCGTGAAGGCCTCGGCCAGGAAGATCGCGTCGGGATAGCGGCCGCGGATGTCGCCGATCATCCACTCCCAGAACGGCAACGGCTTGGTGTGCGGATTGTCCACCCGGAAAATGCGCACACCCTCACCGGCCCAGTGCTGGACGATGTCGCGCAAGGCCAGCCAGAGGTCCGGCACGGCGCCCTCGGCATGGAAGTCGACATTGACGATATCCTCGTACTTCTTGGGCGGGTTCTCGGCGTAGCGGATCGAGCCATCGGCCCGGCGGCGGAACCACTGCGGATGCTCTCTCAGCCAGGGATGGTCGAGCGAGCACTGGATGGCGAAGTCGAGCGCGATCTCCAGGCCCTGTTCGCTCGCCGCGGCGACCAGGCGGCGAAAATCCTCCGGCGTGCCGAGCGCCGGATGAATCGCGTCGTGCCCCCCTTCGACGCCGCCGATGGCATAGGGGCTGCCGGGATCATCCGGGCCGGCGGTGAGGGCGTTGTTGCGGCCCTTGCGGTTGGTCGTGCCGATCGGATGGATCGGCGGGAAATAGAGGACGTCGAAGCCCATGTCGCGGATGCGCGGCAAGGCCTTGACGACGTCGTCGAAGGTGCCGAGCGAACGCGGAAAGAGCTCGTACCAACTCGCGAATTCGGCCTGCGGCCGCTCGATTTCCACAGTGATCGGTTCAGGACGGTTGGCCAGGGCCCGATCGTCGGCCTCGGCGACCTGGCGGCGTGTTTCGGAGCCCGTCAGCAGGGTGACGTTCTGATCGACATCGCCGTCGGACAATGCTTTCACAATCCGGTCGAGCTTGAGACGGGCCAGATGCCCGCGGGCGTCGGCGATCTCGGTGGCCACATCGATGCCGGCGCGATGCTTGACCTCCAGCGCATGGCAAAGGGTCGCGTATTCGTCGCGCCACGCCTCGATCGTGAACAGGTGCCGGCCGATGCGCTTGGGCAACAGGGCGCCGCGCCAGCGATCGTTGCCGATCGGCACCAACGGCGCGCGCTGCCACTCCTTCTCATCAGCCGCCTGCCACAACAGCTCGGCCGCCAGCACGTCGTGACCGTCGGCGAAAATGTCGGCTTCGACCGTGATCGGTCGGCCGATGATGCGCTTGGCCGCAAACGGACCGCCGCTCACCTGCGGCGTCACGCGCTCGATGACGGCGGGCGGACGCAGACCCGCTGCGTTCGCTGCCCGCCGGTCCGGCCGCTTGCTCTCGCGCACGGCGCCGATGCGGCTCACAAGCGCCACGCAGATTTCGCCCGGCGCCAGGCGGTCGGGCAATGGCTCACCGGCGACGGTGCGGGGGGCGCCGAGCAACGCCCCGGCGGCAGGATCGAGAGGATCGAGGCTTACGGGGATCGGCTGCGGCGAAGCGAGATCATTGTTGATCAGAGCGATGATGCCGCTCTGCGCGGCGCGGCCATCGGCGGCGTCGAGCCGCGCCAGAACGGTCACGTGGGCCGAGGCGCCCGTCAGCCGACGCATTTCCCCTGTCGCCCCGACGGACGCCAGGCGTTCGGCTTGCCGGGTCGTTTCCTTGACCTCTGCCTCGAGGTCCGTCTCAAACCCCGCCGGCATCATAAATCCTCCGGCGGTTGCGGTGGCCAGCCTGAGGGCGCGTCGCCGCAGGCCGATGTCCGGCGGCGCGATCCGCAGCGGCGCTTCGGCCAGGCCGATCACCGGCGCGGTGCGACGCAGCGAGTCGTACTCCTCGACATACCAGTCCGCCCGCCCGTCCCACCACGCCGTCGAGGCAAAAACGCCATCGAGACCGGCGCCTATGAGGTCGGCATGGCGCGCCCAATCCACGCCGGGGGTCCAGCCCCAGAAACCACAGGTCACTTGTCCGCGAATCGCGCCGACAATCTGCCGCAGGGCCTCGCCCGGCAGCACGTCGAGGCCCATGACCCGGAACCCTGACGCGCCGGCGCGCACGAGGCGCACAAGACGCTCCGTCCACCACGGCACGAGCCGGCTTGTGGCGCCGGGACGCAGCGTGGCGGCATTCAGGGTAGCGCGATCCTGGCGGGGATCGACCGTGTCGCGATGTTCGTCGTGTTCATAAAGGCCGTCGGCTTGGCGCACGCTGGGGCCGTCGGCTGCCAATCGGTCGAGCACGATGTCGAGAAACAGGCGCAGCCCGTGAGACCGGCAAAGTGCCGCGATCTCGCGCACCGCATTTTCGGGCGATCCGGCAATGCCCAGCCGCGGATCCGCACTGTCGAGATCGGAGACCAGGAACGGATCGCCGCGTGCCGATTCGAAGATCGGACCGAGGCATACATGGTCGAAGCCCAAGGCTGCAGCCCGCGTGATGTGGGGCGACCAATCGGGGGGTGCCCCCACATTTTGGGGGTGGAGATAATAAATCCTTGGCGCGTGCAACACCCATGCCTCTCCCACCGACGGAATCGCTTCCGCGGACTTCAAGCTCCTGCCCATGACAATCCAACCATCAGCGAGGTCATTGGTTCCACCGCGTAAGGTGCGCGGAGTCGATATCACACTGCGCCCGCGGCACCTATCCGCAACATTCGTGTCAGTGGTATGTCATCCCGACGCCGCCAACCTCAACAACAGCTTGCCTGCGACGTGGCGCCCTTCGAGCTGTCGATGCATGTCGGCGGCCTGGTCGAGCGAAAACACCGCCTCGATGGGCACTTTCAGCCAGCCCTCGGCGATGCCGGCCAGCACATGATCGACGCCGGTCTGCCATTCGGGAGAAGCGTGGTCGACATGGCCGAGATGCAGACGGGTGAAGGTCTGCGAGCGGGGCAGGATGCGTTCGCGGATGTTCTTGAAGGGCTGGCCCTCGGCTTCGCCGATGCTGATCACATGGCCGAGCTTCTTCACCACATTGAAGGTGCGATCGAGCATGGTGGCGCCGTAGGAATCGATGGCGAGATCGACGCCCTTGCCATCCGTGAAGTCGAGCACGGCCTTCTCGAAATCCTCCTGGCTCGTCACCACGACCCGGGACGCGCCGTATTCCAGCGCACGCTTCTCCTTGCCCGGCGTGCCGGTCGTGCCGATCACCCGCGCGCCGGCATGGACCGCGAGCTGGGTGCAGGCGAGCCCGACGCCACCGCCGATGGCGTTGACCAGGACGGTGTCGCCCCGTTCCAGCCCGTAGATCGTCCACAGCATGTGATAGGCGGTGAGCGCCTGGATCGGGAATGCAGCACCGACATCGAGACCGACGCCGGCGGGCAGCTTGATGAGGCCGACGGCGGGCGCCACGCATTTCTCGGCATAGGCGCCGCCCTTCTCCGGGAAGCTCGCGACCTTGTCGCCCACCTTAACGCCGCTGACGCCCCGGCCGAGCGCAGCGACCGTGCCGGAGACTTCGAAGCCCAGCACCATGGGATAGGTCATGGCGTGCGGGTAGATGCCCATCCTGACCTGCGTGTCGGCCCAGTTGCAGCCGGCATAGGCGACGTCGAGCAGCACCTCGCCCGGGCCGGGCGCCGGATCGGGCATGTCGGCCACGGTGAGTTGCTCGGGACCGCCCGTGGCGTGAATGACGACGGCTTTCATGGTCTCCTCCCGGCGAACGATGTCGGTCCTGTCGTTGGTCGTGCTGCAAGTTCGACGCCAGATCAAGCCGCCGCCCGAAAACAGCATGTTGACGGCAAGGCCGGCCCAGCGGAAGCTTGCGACATAAAATCTATCAAGCGTTAGGAAATGCCATGGCTGAAATCCTCGCTCTCGGAATTTCGCATTATCCACCCCTTACCGGGCCCGACGAGCGCATGTCATGGATCCTGAAGCGCATGCTGCAGAATCCGCAACTTCCGGAAGCGCTCAGGAGTCCTGCCGGCTGGCCCGAGCCGATGCGCGCCGAATGGGGCAACGACGAGGGCACGTCGGCGGCGACGCGCCACCGTGCCGACCTGGTCGGCTGGCTGGAGAAGACCCGCACCGCGCTCGACGCCTTCAAGCCCGACTTCATCCTGATGTGGGGTGACGACCAGTACGAGAATTTCAAGGAGGACGTCGTCCCGCCCTACTGCATCAGCGCCTATGAGCGATTCAGCTTCACGGCGCCCGCCGGCAACGTGTGGGGCGAAAAGGACAAGACCTTCGACCTGCCGGGACACCGGATCGCCGCCAAGATGCTGGCCAGCCGGCTGATCGAGGAAGGCTTCGACACCGCCTATGCCTACAAGCCCCTGCATCACGCGCTGGGCCACGCCTTCACCAACGCGGTGATGTATCTCGACTATGCCCGCAAGGGCTTCGATTATCCGATCGTCCCCTTCGCCATCAACTGCTACGGCCGGCGGGTGCTTGCCCAGCGCGGCGGCCTGCCGGTGTTCGATCGGGTGATCGCCGATGCCGACCTCGACCCGCCGGCGCCGACGCCCAGGCGGCTGTTCGACCTCGGCGCGGCGACGGCGCGCATTCTCGCCGAGTCTCCCTACCGGGTGGCACTGCTCGCCTCGTCGGGCTGGTCGCACGCCTTCCTGACCGCCAAGAACCATTACCTCTATCCCGACACGCCGGCCGACCGGCGGATGTACGACGCGCTGTGCGCCGGCGACTGGCAGACCTGGCGCAACTGCTCGGGCACGGCGGTGGAAGACAGCGGCCAGCAGGAGATCCTGAACTGGATGTGCCTGGCGGGGGCGATGAGCGAGCTCAAGCGCACGCCCAAGGAGACCGGCTTCGTCGATACCTGGATCTTCAATTCGTCGAAGGCGTTCCTGATCGCCCCTCCGAACTGATCGGGCGAATTGAGGATCGGAAAATGAAGCTGAAGGACAGGGTCGCCATCGTCACCGGCACCAGCCCCAATATCGGCGGCGGCATCGCCGAAGGGCTGGCGGCCGAAGGCGCGGCGATTGTCGCCGTCGACGCCAAACCTGCCAACGCCAAGGATTGCGCGGGCTACATCAACGGCACCGGCGGCCGCGCGATCGGCGTCACCTGCGACGTCACCGACGAGGCGCAGGTCAAGGCGGCCGTGGAGGCAGCGATCGCTTCCTTCGGCAAGGTCGACATCCTTGTGAACAACGCCGCCTTCTTCAACAAGAAGGGCGTCATCGACATGTCCTTCGAGGAATGGAACCGCCAGACCGGCGTAATCCTGGGCGGCGCCTTCCTGTTCACCAAGCATGCCTGCAAGGCGATGATCGCGCGGGCGGCCGGCGGCGCCGTCATCAACATCACCTCGACGGCAGCCCATCAGGGCGAACCCGGCAACATCGCCTACAGCACATCCAAATGCGGCCTGCTGAATTTCACCCGCTCCGCCGCCATGGAGCTGGTCGGCAGCGGCATCCGGGTCAACAGCCTGACGCCCACGGCGACGGATCCCGACGAGTCGTTCGAGCGGGCGGCGCGCTGGGGCCGCACGGTCAGGCGGCCCGAAAGCCTCGATCGCGTCATGAAGCCGTTCCGCTCGCGCATCCCCATGCAGAAACTGCCGGTTCCCAGCGACTACGGGCGCGCCGCGGTCTTTCTCGCGTCAGACGATGCCGCGATGATCACCGGAACGGACCTGCGGGTCGATGCCGGCGCCATCGCCCGCTACTGGGCATGGGATCCGACGGCCGGCGCCGCGCTGTAGCAAAGCGCCGCCGTCAACCCGTCTTGCGGCGTTCTTCCGCGAACTGCGCGCGCAGGGTCACCTTGTTGATCTTGCCGGTGGCGGTCATCGGCAGGGCGTCGACGAACACCACGTCGTCGGGCAGCCACCACGACGCCATGCGCGCGCGTAGATGCTCGAGCAGCGCCTCGCGCGTGACGTCGCTGCCCGTCCGGCGCACGGCGACGAGCAGCGGCCGTTCCTGCCAGCGCGGATGGGGAATGGCGATCACCGCCGCCTGGGCGATGCCCGGATGGTCCAGCGCGCTGCCTTCGATGGCGACGCTGGAAATCCATTCGCCGCCCGACTTGATGACGTCCTTCGAGCGATCGACGATGTCGAGGCTGCCGTCGGCGTGGATGCGCGCCATGTCGCCGGTCGGCAACCAGCCACCGGGCAGCTTGTCCTGCTTCAGGTAGCCCGCCGCAACGATATGGCCGCGCGCCTGCAGGTGACCGAAAGCCTCGCCATCGCGCGGCAGGACCTTGCCCTCGTCGTCGACGATGCGCAGCTCGGTGCCGAAGGCGATGCGGCCCGACCGCAGCTTGTGCTCGACCTTCTGCGCCGCCGGGGCGTCGGCCAGCCCGGGCGGCAACGTCGCCTTGGCCGCGCCCAGCGCCTCGGTCATGCCCCAGCATTGCGCGACGTCGACGCCGTGCCGGCCCTCGAGCGCCTCGACCAGGGCGCGCGGCGGCTTGGAGCCCGCCACCAGGGCGGCGCGCAACGATCCGAAGCGCAATCCCTTGCTGTCCATGTAGTCGAGCAAGCTCAGCCACACCGTGGGCACTGCGGCGGCCAGCGTCACCTGCTCCGCGGCCATCAGCTGGTAGAGCCTGTCGGGTTCGAAGTTCCGCCCCGGCAGCACCAGCTTGTGGCCGTTCATCGGCGCGGTATAGACCATCTGCCAACCGTTGCCGTGAAATAGCGGCGCGATCGGCATCACCACCTCGCGCGCGCCCGAGCGATAGCCGCCGATCATGTCGGCCGTGCTCATGATCAAGGCGCTGAGCAGAGTCGAGCGATGCGAGTTGACGACGCCTTTCGGCACGCCCGTCGTGCCCGAGGTGTAGCAGATGGTCGAGGCCTGGAATTCGTCGAACTGCGGCCAGTCGTAGGCGGTGTCCTGCGCGGCCAGCAGGGTCTCATAGTCGAGCACGGGCCCGGGCGATCCCTCGGCAACCCCGCCGCCGTTGCCGAGATAGATCCAGCCTTCGACCGTCGCAAGACGCGGGGCGATACGCTGGGCGACCGGCAGGGTGGCGTCGTCGAAGCAGATCCAGCGATCCTCGGCATGATTGACGATAAAGGCGATCTGCTCCTCGAACAGGCGGGGGTTGATCGTGTGCAGCACCGCGCCGATGCCTGACACGCCGTAGAACAGCTCGAAATGATGGTGCGTGTTCCAGGCCAGCGATCCCACGCGGTCGCCGCCCCGCACGCCCAGCGCCAGCAGCGCCTTGGCCAGACGCTTGGCCCGCGCCCGGGCATCGGCATAGGTGTAGCGATGCACGCCGCCGTCGATGGTGCGCGACACGATCTCCGTCGCGCCGTGCGTGGCGGCGGCATGCTCGATGATGCCCGATATCAGCAGCGGCGTTTCCATGATCAGGCCGCGCATGCCGGTCACTTCCTGGCGACGTCGAGGCGGATCACGTCGCCCAGCGAGACGAACTTCTCGCCGTCGAACTGGCAGAGCTGCATGGCATGGAAGGCGAGATAGTCGTCGGGCGAATTGGTGAGGGTGATGCCGGGCAGCAGCATGGGCGCCACGACATCCTTGAGGCTGGTCGCCTGCTTCAGGACATTGTCGCGCGTGAGGTTGTCACCGCAAGCCTTCAGGACCCGGGCGATCATGAACGAGTTGATGTAACCCGGCACCGCCGTGTTGTCCTCGATGTTGAGGTTCGGCATGTATTTCTTGGCGAACTTCACGTAATCGACGACGTCGGGATCGTTGATCGTTGTCGAATCCGTCGGCTGCTTCTCCCAGCGCGCCGTGATGATGCCCTTCGAGCGCTCGGCACCGGCGGGAATCAGCGTGCCGCCGATCGCCGCCGAGACGCTGGCGAGAATGTGCACGACCGGCCGCCAGCCGAGATCGTAGGCCTTGCGGATGCCCTGGGCAGCGAACTTCGAAGTGGTGAACTGCACCAGGGTGTCGGCGCCGGCGCCCTTGAGATCGATGATCTGGCTGTCGACGCTGGGGTCGGTCAGCTCGTTGCTGACCTCGCGCACGATCATCGTCTTGGCCTTGTCGCCCAGGCCCTTCTTCAGGCCGAGCAGGAAGTCCTTGCCGAGATCGTCGTTGATGTAGAGCACGCCGATCCTGGCGGCGGGATGCCTGGTGAGAATGAACCGCGCGAAGATCTCGCCCTGCCCGACATAGGTGGGATAGAGCGGCACGATCCAGGGCGTGTTCTTGGGATCGTTGAAGCGATCGGCGCCCGAGGTGAGGAACAGGTTCGGCACTTTCTTGCCGTTGAGATATTTCTGCACCGAGGTGTTGGGCGCGGTGCCAAGGAAGCCGGCAATGAACAGGACGTTCTCGTCCTCGACCAGCTTGCGCGTCTGCTCCAGCGCCTTGGGCGGATTGTAGCCGTTGTCGAGCGAGATCAGGTTGACCTTGCGGCCATTGATGCCGCCCAGATCGTTGATCATGTTGAAGTAGGCGGTCTGGGCCTGGCCGTAGACGCCGTAGGCCGATGCAGGGCCGCTATAGGGCGACGTCGTGCCGAGCTTGATCTCGCTGTCGGTAACGCCCGGGCCATAGTCCTTGGCCCAGCCGCTGCCGACGGCGGCGGTGGACAATGCCGTGCCGCCCATCGCGGCCAGCAGCAGACGCCGCTTCAATCCTGTCGCCATTTTTCCTCCCGCGTGAAGGCCAGGCGAGGCCCTGCTCGTTTTGCCTCGATGATTCCCCGCGGGTCCGGGCGGCGCAACAAAAATCTAACAAGTGATAGTTATTTTATCGTGTCGGAAATGCACGCGCGATCGTGCAGCGCTCGGATCGCAGCGGCTATGGCTTGCTGGACTGCCTGACAAGGCCGCCACCCAGGATGCGCATCAGTTCGTCGGCGATGTCGGCCGGCGTCATCGGGCCGTTCGGATCGTACCATTCGGCGACCCAGGTCAGCGCGCCCATGCTCAGCATGCGCACCACCGAGAGGTTGAAGCCGGACCGCAGCATGCCTTTCCTGTGCGCCTCCTGCAGAAGGTCGGCAAAGATGGCGGCGTACTCGCGCTCCTGCTTCATGTGGTGGTCGCGCAACCGCTTGGGCAGCCTCCGCACGGCCTTGAGCCGCGACGAGAAGTGCTCCTGGATGGTGTATTCAAGGTGGGCGCCCAGGGCGGCGCGCAACCGCACGAGCGGCGAGCTGTCGGCACCGGCCTCGTCGATCGCCTGCAGGACGGCCCTGCGAGCACCGCCGACGCCGCTCTCCAGCACCGTGCGAATGATCTCGTCCTTGGAATTGAAGTGGTAGTAGATGCTGCCGGCCTTCATGCGGGCCGAAGCGGCGATGCTGCGCAGCGTTATGCGGTCGGACCCGTGCTCCTGGATGAGGCGCTTGGTCACCTCGATCAGCCGGGCCTTGGTCTTGTCCGCCTTGGTGGCCCCGTTCTTCCGGGCTTTGACGAGCTGCTGCATCACCCTCTGAATCTTATAGGAGCGGGCTCACCGAGCGTCCAGCCCGAGGAAGCGGCGGGCCGCGCCGGACCACAGCGTGTCGCCCTGGGCGACGGCACTCGCGATGCTGCCGATGAAAGCGGCAGGCTCGCGCTGTTCGATGAGATAGGGGTAGTCGGTACCGGCGAAGACCTGTCCCGGGGCGATGTGGTTTGTGAGATGCGCGAGATACTGCGTGTCGTAGACCAGACTATCGTAGAAGAAGCGCGCGGCGTAGCTTTTGGGCGAACGCGGCAGTTGGCCACCGAAGCCCTTCGTAGCGCGCCAGCCATGCTCCATTCGATGCAGGATCGGGCCCAGGACGCCGCCACCGTGGCTGAAACCGAAACGCAGGCGGGGAAAGCGTTCGGGAACTCCCGCCATGATCATGCTGGCCGCGCACAGCGCCGTATCGACCGGGAAGGCGGCGAAGGGCACCAGGCCGGGCGTCGCTGCCAGATGCGGCGCCTGCAGCGGGTGCAAGGCATGCACGAACACGGCAAGTCCGAGCTCCTCAGCCGCGGCAAAAAATGGATCGAACCGGCGTTCGCCGAGATAGCGGCCGTTGATGTTGCTGCCGACCTCGACGCCTTGCAGGCCAAAGCGCTCCTTGATTAGGCGCAGCTCCTCGGCCGCCTTATCGGGATCCTGCAGAGGGACACTTCCCAGCCCGTAGAAGCGGTCGGACCGGTTGGCCACCATCTCCGCAATCGCGCCGTTGACGTAGCGGGCCAATTCGGTCGCCGGAGCGGTATCGAGCCAGTAGGACAGGAGCTCGGGCATCGGCGAGAGCACTTGCGCCATGACCTGATCGCGATCCATGTCGGCAACCCGGCGGCCGATGTCCCAGGAACGCTCGTCGATCTCGCGGAACGGCTTGGCGCCCATCAGGACCGTCGCCGCGGTCAGGCTCTGGCACTGCACGCAGGGCCACTTGTCGATGCCACCGCCGGTCGGGTCGGCCGGCAGTGTGCGCGGCACGATGTGCGAATGCACATCGATGAGACGGGGCTTTGCCAAGGCGATCAGATGATGATGGTGAGCTTGCCCGGATAGAGCATGTCCATGCCCAGGACCGAGCGCTTGGACCTGATCTTCCACGGGCTGGCCGCACAGTCGATGCGGTAGAGATGCTTGCCGTAGTAGGTATCGACCACGCCGCGCTTGGCGCGGTAGGTGATGAAGTTGCAGGTGACGTCGGCGACGCCGGCCGTCATGGCCGTGACGCGCACGTTGCTGATCATGTGTCGCTGTTGCGAGCGCGGGAATTCGGAGTGCGCCTCCTTCTTGGTCAGACGCATCACGCGCTCGCGCAGCCGCACATAGTCGTCGGCAATGTAGAACAGCGAGGTCGCCGGATCGGCGTTCTTGTCGTCGCCCGTCGGCGGCACCTCGTAGATGGCGCCCTCGGCGAACAGCGCAAACCACTCCTCGATGCGCCATTCGTCGAGCAGATCGGCCTCGAGGTAGAGGAAGTCCTCGATCCGGGCGCGCAGGACCGGATCATCCTTCGCCAGACCGTGCGACAGGTTCGCGTCGGCGTTCATACCGCACCTGCCATGCGCTGGCGCCACTGACGCCAGAAGCAGCGCATCTGCTCCTCGTCGTCGTTCTTGGGTGGTCCGACCCGGGGCATGCCCTTGGAAATGTCGTTCCAGCCGACCTCGCGCTGGTTGCGGTAACCGCGCTGGCAGTTCTCCAGTGCTTCCTGGTCATCGGGGGTGGCGAAGCCGCCGGGTCCCAAAAACTCCAGGAAGTTGAACAGCCTGAGCTTGCGCAGCTCGTGGTCCTCGTCGCGCGCGCCCAGCGCCCAGGCGCTCACCGTCATGCGGTTGGCCGCATCGGGGAAGAAGGTCCGCACGGTGATGGCCATGATGTCGTTGATCACCAGATTGGGGAAGATCACCATGTTGCGGCTGGTCTCGGCGATGCGCAGGCCGCGCTCCTCGCCGAAGCGCTGGATCAGCCCCTGGCGAATGCGCTCGACAAGCTCGCGCTTCTCCTCGCCCCACGACGGCACCCAGCGCGCGATCGGCCGTCCCCACGGCGAGGCGTACTCGATCACGGCGTGGCCGTTGCCGAGGCTCGTCATGCCTTTGGCATTGAAACCATCGGAGCGCAGGCTGCCGATGTTCTGCAGGTAGTCGAAATAGGTGCTGTGCACCGGGAAGCCGTGGAAGGCGTCGATGCTGTTCTCGGCCAACAGCTTCCAGTTGGCGTTGATGACGTATTGCTGACCGCTGCCGACAATCTCCATCTCGGCTTCGCCCTGGTCGGCGACCAGGTCGATATATTCCTTGGCGTCGGCGAGATAGTCGCTAAGCGGCACGGCATTGCGGTCGAAATTGACGAACCAGAAATCGCGGTAGCTTTCGAGCCGCGGCACCTGGACCAGGTCGGCGCAGCCGCCGCCGTAATGCTCCTTGCCGTAGTTGCCCTCCTCGAAGCGCGAGGCGAAGCGGCCGTTCACGTTGAACGACCAGCCGTGATAGAAGCAGCGGAACGACAGCGCATTGCCCTTCTTCTCGCGCACCACCATCGCGCCGCGATGCGGGCAGGTGTTGAGGAAGGCGCGGACGGCACCGCCGCGATCGCGATTGAAGATGAGCTCGCGGCCACCGACGGCGCGAGTGACGAAGTCGCAGTTGTTGCGGATCTCCGAGCCGTGGCCGAGATAGAGCCAGCACCGGTCGAAGATCTGCCGCCGCTCCTGCTCGAGCACTTCCTCATCGGTGAAGGCGCGCCGGGCGACGCGGAACAGATGCCGCTGGCGGTCCTCGACCACCATGTCCGGGAATGTCAGGGGCAGTCCTGGATTCGGCACGGTGATGTCCATCGTTTCCTCCAAAGCTGCGGGCTGCGTATTTATCTAACGGTTGTTTGAAATTCTATATCCCTGCCGGGCCTGCGGTCAACGAGGTGAGCTTCTGTCGTCCTGCGCGAAGCGAAGGACCTCATCGCCGCTTGCCATGGGCATGAGATCCTTCGCTTCGCTCAGGATGACAAGGGCGGGCTTAGGCCGCTTTCTTCTCGACCATGTCGATGACGCGCGAGCGCTGCGCGCGGGCATTGCCGAACAGCTCGGCGTTGGCCCGGGCGCGCTTGAAATAGAGGTGATTCTTCATCTCCCAGGTGAAGCCGATGGCGCCGAAGATCTGGACGCTCCTGTGGGTCGCCGAGACGTAGGCGTCGCTCGAATAGGCCTTGGCCATCGCCGCGGCCAGAGGGGCGCGCTGGTCGTCCTGGGACAGCGCCCAGGCGGCATAGAGCACGGCGGTAGTCGAGCACTCGGCCAGGCCCAGCATGTCGGCCAGCGCGTGCTTGATCGCCTGGTAGCCGCCGATCGGCCGGCCGAAGGCCGTGCGCTCCTTGGCGTAGTCGACGGTCATCTCGAGCACGCGTTGCGCGCCCGCGGCATTCTCGGCCGCCAAGGCGAACAGGATGCGGTCGCGCAGCCACGGCCACAGCGCAGCGTCGTCGGCCGACAAGGGCTGGGCGGCGGCATTCCTGAAGCGCACGTCGCAGACCTGCCGCGTGACGTCGCGCCATGGCAGGGGATCGGCCTTCACCGCCGCCTGCTTCGCATCGACCAGGAAGAAGGCGCGACGGGCCGATCCCTCTTCCGCCGCCGCGACCACCAGCCAATCGGCGGCGGCCGCGTCGATGACGAAGGATTTTACGCCGGTGATGAGGTAGCCCGCACCGCTCTTGCGGGCCACCGCCTCGCGGCCGGGGCCGTCGGTCGCGCCATTCGATTCGGCAATGGCCAGCGCCAGCTTCGCCGTGCCGGCGGCGACCTGTGGCAGGAGCCGTTCCTTCTGTTCCGGCGAACCGCCCTT
Source organism: Reyranella sp. (assembly GCA_035485695.1). Classification (GTDB taxonomy): domain Bacteria; phylum Pseudomonadota; class Alphaproteobacteria; order Reyranellales; family Reyranellaceae; genus Reyranella. The sequence goes on from DATHNU010000426.1 coordinate 16,283, forward strand.
CTGGATCGCCCAGGCGCCGAACAGCGTGCCGAGGAAGGGACTGGGTGCCAACGTGCGGCCCATTTCGCCCAGGACCATCGCCAGATCGATGCAGGAGAGCCCGAGTCCGCCGAAGGCCTCGTCGACGACCAGGCCCGGCCAGCCCATGGCGACGATCTTCGTCCAGTTCCGGTCGTAGTCCGCATCGGCGACGGTGGCGCCCGGCACCAGCACGCGGCCGAGCGAGATTTCCTTTTCCAGGAAGGTGCGCGCCGATTGCTGCAGCACCAGATTGTCTTCGCTGAGGGCAAAATCCATCTGTCCCCTCCCTCATCCGGCCTTGCGGCTCTTCGACCACGGAACGCGCGCCGTCGGATCGGCTTCGCGCGGCAGCCCGAGTACCCGTTCGGCAACGACGTTCTTCAGGATCTCCTGCGTGCCGACGCCCAGGGTCACTGCGGGGCTGAACCAGAAGGCGTAGTCCCAGTCTTCGAACGTGCCCTTGCCGCCGAGTTGCGAGGGGAAGGGCTGCTCGCCGGCGATAAGCCCGCGCGCGCCCTGGGCCCGCTTGGCGAGATCGACCACGCGCTGGCCATGCGGCGCCGCCAGCATCTTGCGGATGGCGCCCTCGGGCCCCGGCGTGCGGGCGTTCATACGGTCGCTGAGCGCCCGCAACGCCAGCAGCCGCAGAATCTCGCCTTCGATGTAGATGTCGGCGGCTTCATCGCGCAGCGCGCCGTCCGACAAGGCGCCGATCTCAGACAGGCCTTCGACCAGCTCGCGTGCCGAGGGGCCGCTGCCCCAGATCGCGCCGGGCTTGGAAAGCGCCACGCGCTCGGTCTGGAGTTGCGTCATGCTGAGCGCCCAGCCCTCGCCCTCCTTGCCCAGCAGCCGGTCGGCCGGTAGGCGCACCTCATCGAGGAAAACCTCGTTGTATTCGTTCTCGTCGCCCGACATGTCGATGATCGGCCGCACCGTGAGGCCGGGACTGTCCATGTCGATCAGGAACTCCGACAGGCCCTGGTGCTTGGGCAGGTCGGGCTCGGTGCGCGCGACCAGCACGCCGACCTTCGCCTTGTGAGCGAGAGACGTCCAGATCTTGTGGCCTTTTACGACATAGTGATCGCCGTCGCGCCGGGCGACGGTACGTAGCGCGCCGAGATCGGAGCCGCCCGACGGCTCGCTGAACAGCATGCACCACAGTTCCTCGCCGGACAGCGCCGGCAGCAGGAAGCGTTGGCGCTGCGCCTCGCTGCCGTGCGTCAGCAGCGACTGGGCGCAATTGTTGATGGCGACCGGATTGCGCGGTGGCACGACGCCGGCGCGCTTCATCTCCTCGTCGATGACGAGCTGCAGCTCGGGCTCCGCCGCCAGCCCCCAGGGCCTGGGCCAATGCGGCACGACGTAGCCCGCTTCGGCAAGATCGCGGCCGCTGGGCTCAGGATTCGCCTCGAACCAGGCCCGCACCGCTTTGCGCTGGGGATGATCCTCACCCGGCAATTCGAAATCCATGGCGCCGCTCCGTTCTGTTCGGCGATGCTCGACAGACGACTAGCCGCCGGCCGATTTCAGAGTCAACAAAATAACTAACATCTGTTCGATTTTTATGGCAGGGGCTGCCCTGCGGTCCTAGGGTGGCGCCGGTCATTCCAACAGCCGAGCCGAGAACCTCTTGTCGGTCGATCCCCTTGTCATCATCGGCGCAGGACAGGCCGCCGGCCAGCTGGTCGCCAGCCTGGCCCAGGAGCGGTTTGCCGGCAGCGTAACCATCGTGGGCGACGAGCCGCATCCGCCCTATCAGCGGCCGCCTTTGTCGAAGAAATTTCTCGCCGGTGAGATCGAGCTCGACCGGCTGTTCGTGAAACCGGCGGCGTTCTACGACAAGGCCGGAACAACGCTGATGCTCGACACCCGCGTCGCCGGCATCGATCGGCAGGCGCGGGCGATCAAAACCGAAGCCGGCGCGACACTTCGCTATTCGACCCTTGTCATCGCCACCGGCAGCCGCCCCCGCCCCCTGGCGCTGCCCGGCGCGGACCTCGAAGGCGTGATGTACCTGCGCACCATCGCCGACGTGCAGGCGATCCGCCGCTATCTCGAGCCGGGGCGGCGCCTGGTCATCGTCGGCGGCGGCTATATCGGCCTCGAGCTTGCCGCGGTGGCAGCCAGGCGCGGCGTCGGGGTCACCGTCCTCGAACAGGCGCCACGAGTCATGGCACGCGGCGTGGGTCCGATCGTTTCGGCCTTCTACGAGCGCCTCCATCGCGAGGAAGGTGTGACAATCGCGACCGGTACGGCGGTCACAGGCTTCGAGGGCAACGGCCGGCTCGAGCAGGTGATCTGTGACGGCCTGCAGCTTGCAGCCGACCTGGTCGTGGTCGGCGTCGGCGCGATCCCCAACAGCGAGCTGGCCCACGAGGCAAGCTTGGCCGTCGACAACGGCATCGTCGTCGACGCCCAGTGTCGCACGCAGGACCCAGCCATTTACGCCATCGGCGATTGCGCCAGCCAGGCGCACCCGCTGCTCGATCAGCGCCTGCGGCTCGAGTCGGTGCACAGCGCGCTCGAGCAGGCCAGGACAGTGGCGGCGACGATCTGCGGGCGGCCAGCGCCACCCTCTCAGGCGCCCTGGTTCTGGTCGGATCAGTATGACGTGAAGCTGCAGATGGCCGGGCTGTCGGCACGGCACGACGCGGTCGTCGTTCGCGGCGATCCCGATCGCGGCCGATCGTTCGCCGTGTTCTATTTGTGCCAGGGCGAACTGGTCGCCGTCGATGCGGTGAACCGCGCACCGGAATTCATGATGTCCAAGCAGCTCATCGTCGAGCGGTCACGGGTCGATCCCGCGAAGCTCAGCGACGAACGCGTGGCCATGAAGGACGTTCGGCTCTAGAAAGCAGCAGGCGCAGACGCAGGAAGAGACCGATGGCGAGGATTATCTTCGAGGAACCGGACGGCACCGAGCATGCCGTCGACATCGCCGACGGGCTGTCGATCATGGAGGGGGCGGTCAAGGACTCGGTCGCCGGCATCGACGCCGATTGCGGCGGCGCCTGCTCCTGCGCGACCTGCATGGTGTATGTCCCCGCGGAATGGCGCGACCGCCTGCCGGCCAAGGATTCGACGGAACAGGCGATGCTGGAATTCTGCCCGGCCGTCGAAGAAAGCTCGCGCCTGTCCTGCCAGATCAAGGTCTCCGCCGCCCTCGACGGCCTGCGCCTAAAAGTTCCGCAGACCCAGCACTAGAAAAGTCCTCGACGCGGAACAAGTTGGCACGTCACTTGCTCCGGCGAGACATCACCCCGTTGGCGCAGGAGCTTCAGATGGATATCGGCGTGTTCATTCCGATCGGGAACAACGGCTGGCTGATTTCCACGACGTCACCGCAATATATGCCAACCTTCGAGCTCAATAAGCAGATCGTGCAGAAGGCCGAGCACTACGGGCTCGATTTCGCCCTGTCGATGATCAAGCTGCGTGGCTTTGGTGGCAAAAGCGAGTTCTGGGACCACAATCTCGAATCTTTCACCCTGATGGCGGGATTGGCCGCGGTCACCGAACGCATCCAGCTCTATGCCTCGGTTGCGGTGCTGACCCTGCCGCCGCCGATCGTGGCGCGCATGGCGTCCACCATCGATTCGATCTCGGGCGGCCGCTTCGGCATCAACATCGTCTCGGGC
>DATHNU010000427.1:0-2520 GCA_035485695.1 Reyranella sp.
GCGATCACCTTGCTGGGGTCGATGAGGTCGGCCAGACGATCGACCGCCCGCTCATTGATGATGCGCGAATAGTCGGGGTTGGATTTCGGATCGTCGCCGAAGAGCTCGGTGAGCGCCTTCTTGGCCTCGGCCACGAACTGCTCGGCCACCGACTCGTGGACATAGGCGTAACCCGGGCGAGGTGCACCATTGGCCGCCCCAAGCCATCGCGCCCCAGACGATCTTCTTGGCCGCATCGGGCACGTTGGCGGTTTCGTCGACAACAGCCGGATTCATGCCGCCGAGCTCCAGCAGCACCGGCGTCAGGGTTTCGGCGGCCGCGCGGGCGACGATCTTGCCGACGAAAGTGCTGCCGGTGAAGAAGATGAAGTCGTTCGGCAGCTTCAGGAGTTCGGTGTTCGTCTCCTTGCCGCCGGGCACCACGGTGACGGCCGCGGGGTCGAAATACTTCGGCACCAGGTCGAGCAGCACGGCGGTCGTCGCCGGCAGCGCCTCACTAAGGGTGAGGATGCAAGTGTTCCCCGCCGCCAGCGCCGCCAGCGCAGGACGGATCAGCAGCAGCAGGGGTCCATTGAACGGACCAATGATCAGCGCGACGCCGTAGGGCTCGCGATAGACCATCCCCTTGTGGCCGGTCTTGGCCAGGAACTTCGGCACCGGCGCTTCCTCCGGCGTCATCCATCCCTTGAGCTGCATCTTCTGCACCTCGGACTCGCCCGCCGAGGCCTGGGTCTCGAAGATGTATTCCTGGGAGGCGGTCTTGAAGTCCTTGGCCATCGCCTCCTGGAAGCGGGCCTCGTTCTCGCGGATCATGCGGGCCATACGATCGAGCTGGTCGACCCGCCACTCGTAGGTGCGGGTGGCGCCCGAGGCGAACAGCGCCTTCTGCGCGTCAAAGATATCCTGGAACTTGTTCATTGGAGCTCTCCCCGTACGCTTACAAAGCGCTCGCTTTGATCGCGTTGATGGCGGTGTTGTCCCAGTAACAATCCAGGCGCGTTATTTTACCGTCCGCGTTGTAGCGGATGATGTGCGCATGGGCGATGCGATCGACCTCGCCTTTCTTTACGACGCCAGGGACGTCGGCCGGCATCGTCCCGCCAAGCAGGGCCTGCACCGTGACGGCGTTGTCTTCGCCTTCGATCAGTTCGACGATCTCGACCCCGAAGTCCGGCACCGCCTGCGGGAAGCCGCGCCAGATTTTTTCAAGGCCGCCCCGGATCGGCATGGCGCTGTTCTTGCCGTAAGGAAGGTACCGTCCCTGTGCGCCGTCAGCGCAAAGCGCCAGCATGCCTTCGACATCATGAGCGTCGTAGCGGCGAAAAACCTTTTGGTGATCGCGTTCAGATCTGGGTTGTCGCTCATAAGACCTCCATTGGGGGCTGGCGGCGCGGCCTACGCCACGGTGAGAACCATCCGGAAGCGCGCCTCACCGGACATCATCTTGGCGTAGGCCTCCGCGGCCCGCTCGAGCGGCATTGTCTCGACCATGGCGGCCACATCGCTCAAGGCGCTGAACCTGAGAGTCGCGTCACCGGCCTTCGGCGTACCCGTCAGGGCGCCGTCCACACCAAGTTGCTTGAACAGCATCTCGAACGCCGACAGCTCGATGGGCTCATTGGTTGCGCCGAGCGAGATCACCACGCCACCGCGCCGCAGGCCGCCGAGAGCGGCGGCGACCGCCTTGCCGCCCGCGGCGGTGGCCAGCACCACCTGCGCCCCGCCACGCTCCTGAAGCGCCTTGGCGACGTCGGTGGTTGAGCTGTCGATATAGTGATGCGCGCCGAGCTCCTTCGACAGCTCGGCGCGGTCGTCGCCCCGGTCGATCGCAACGACCTCAAAGCCCATGCGGCGCGCGTACTGCACGCCGAGGTGACCCAGCCCGCCGACGCCGAACACCGCGATGAGGTCGCCAGCGCGCGCCGGAGAGTTGCGCAGTGCGCTGAACGTGGTGAGTCCGGCGCACAACAGGGGCGCGGCGGCAACGGCCGAGAGATCCTCTGGCACAGCGATCAGCCCGCTGGCCTTGGCGATCATCATCTCGGCGTAGCCACCGTCGCGCTGCACGCCGGTGTAGCCTTGGTTCACGCAGTTCACGAGGTCGCCATTGCGGCAGTATTCACAGTAGCCGCAGGCACCGCCGAGGAAGCCGATACCGACCCGTTGGCCGACGGCCCAGCCTTCGACCCCTTGGCCGACGACATCGATGCGTCCGACCGCTTCGTGGCCAGGCACCCTAGGCCACTGGATCGGCAAGATACCCTCAACCGTCGCCGAATCAGAATGGCAGACGCCACAGGCTTCAACGCGAATGCGGACATGGCCTGCGGGCGGATCGACGACCGGCAGGTTGGCGAGCTCCAGCTTGCCTGGGCTCACCGCCTGCACCGCCCGATAGGTGGATTGCGTCGCCGCCATAGTCGCCTCCCGTCGATTTCGTTCGGCCCCAAGCAATGCAGCGGAAACCTGCCGGCGTGCGGCCGAAAAACCCTAGTCGCCGAAAACAGCGACACGTGGCAA
>DATHNU010000428.1:0-2246 GCA_035485695.1 Reyranella sp.
CCGGCCAGCACCCAGAAGATCGCGCGCCAGCCCAGGAACCACAGGATCTGGCCGCCGATCAGCGGCGCCAGCATGGGCGCGATCGAGGTGCAGGCCATCATCAGCGACATGGCGCGCGCCGCCTGGTCGCGTTCGGCGAGATCGCGCACCATGGTGCGCGCCAGCACTACGCCGCCGCAGGCCGCCAGGCCCTGCAGGAAACGCAGCACCACGAGGTGGCCCGCTTCCGCCGCAAAGGCGCAGCCGACGCTGGCCAGGACGTAGACCGCGATGCCGCCCAGGATGACCGGCCGGCGGCCGAACCGATCACCGGCCGGGCCATAGAAGATCTGGCCCGCGCCGAAGGCGATCATGAAGGACGACAAGGTCAGCTGGATGTCGCCTGCCGTTCCGTGCAGGTCGACGGCGATCACCGGCAGCGCCGGCAGGTACATGTCGATCGACAGCGGCGTGAAGGACGACAGCAGCGCGAGCACGGCCAGCAGCAGCGGCGTCAGGGTCGGGCGGACGGCGGTCGTGGTCATGTCATTGGACCGCGGGCCTCCAGGCCCGCTCATGATTGCGCGCTCCACCGAGGAGAAAATGCGGGCCTGGAGGCCCGCGGTCCGGCATGAAATGGGTCTGCTTCAACATCCTACGCTCTACCAGCCAATCACTCTTCGGTCCCATGCTATAAGCGGACCATGACGCCGCTGCCCGAACTCACCGAGCCGCAGATCCGCCGCTACGCCCGCCACATCGTGCTGGCGGAGATCGGTGGGGTGGGCCAAGCGCGGCTGATCGCCGCGCGCGTGCTGGTGATCGGCGCCGGCGGGCTCGGCGCACCGCTCCTGCAGTATCTCGCTGCCGCCGGCATCGGCACTTTGGGCGTGATCGACCACGACCAGGTCGATCTCTCCAACCTTCAGCGCCAGGTCATCCATCGCACCGCGGATATCGGCGTCGCCAAGGTCGCAAGCGCGCGCCGCGCGTTGGCCGAGATCAACCCCGAGGTCGAGGTGATCGCACACGACGAGCGTCTCACAGCGGACAATGCCGAGCGCATCGTGGCCGGCTACGACATCGTGGCCGACGGCAGCGACAACTTCGCCACGCGCTACCTGCTGAACGACGTCTGCTATCGCCTCAAGAAGATTCTGGTTTCCGCGGCGATCCTTCGGTTCGACGGCCAGATCTCGACTTACAAGGCCTGGCAGGGCGCGGGCCACCCCTGCCTGCGCTGCATCTTTCCGGCCGCTCCGTCGGAGGATGCCGTGCCGAGCTGCGCGCAAGCCGGCGTCTTGGGCGCGTTGGCCGGCACCTTGGGCGCCTTTCAGGCCACGGAAGTGGTGAAGGAGATCCTGGGCATCGGCCGCTCGCTCTCGGGCCGGCTCCTGATGTACGACGCGCTGGCGGCTTCGTTCGACGAGATGGCGATCGCCAAGCGGCGCGATTGCCCGACCTGTGGCTCGCCATGAAGACGCCTGAAGGCGGCATCTCGGTGATCGTGCGCGCCGGCGACTATGAGAGCGTCCACTACGCGCTGGCGCTGGCCGCCGCCGCGCTCGCCGTCAACAAGCCGGCCGTGCTGTTCTTCACCATGGCCGGCATCCGCGCCCTGACGGGACCGCCGCCGGCCGTCGACGACTGGGCGCGCGATGCGCAGAACCGCGCGCGCGGCGTCGGCGACTTCGAGACCCTGCTGAATGCCTGCGTCGAGCTTGGCGCGCGCTTCATCGTGTGCGAAATGGGCCTGCGGTCGCTCGGCATCGACCGCGCAGGCTTGCGGGCCGACGTTCCCTTCACGATCGCGGGGATCGTGACCTTGCTGGAAGAGACCAAGCCGGGCATGCACCTGGTTTCCTTATAATGTTGACCCAGAAACAACCTTATGCTGAGGAGCGAGCGCAGCGAGCGTCTCGAAGCATGGGCCGCAGGCACCGCGCCTGTTGCCACCCTTCGAGACGGCCCTGCGGGCCTCCTCAGGGTGAGGTCGTACGCTTAACATCACCTCGGGAGAGTTCATGACATCCGCTGCCTTCGACGTGCTGGGAATCGGCAACGCCATCGTCGACGTCATCTCACGCGCCGACGAAGCCTTCCTCAGTCAGCACAGCTTGGTCAAAGGCAGCATGATGCTGATCGACGAGGCGCGTGCGGAGACGCTCTATGCCGCCATGGGGCCCGGCATAGAAATGTCCGGCGGGTCGTGCGGCAACACCATGGCGGGCGTCGCCTCGTTCGGCGGCAAGGGCGCCTATATCGGC
>DATHNU010000429.1:0-4065 GCA_035485695.1 Reyranella sp.
CGGGGCCCGGCTCGTCCACCACCTTGCCCTCGAGGAATACCTCGCCCGTCGTCGACTTCAGCAGCCCGCCCAGGATGTTGAGCAAGGTCGACTTGCCGCAGCCCGAATGCCCGATCATCGACACGAACTCGCCCTGGGCGATGCTGAGGTCGATATCGCGCAGCACTTCCGTCGCCATCTGGCCGCGCCGGAAGCTCATGCCGATCTGTTCGAACTTGAGGTAGGTCTTGTCCATGGCCAACCTCCTACTGCGCCGAGACGCCGTGCGAGACGAAGTGCCCGACCGTGGCGATCAGCTTGTCGAGCAGGAAGCCGACGATGCCGATGTAAACCAGCGCCACGATGATGTCGCTGATGCGCGAACTGTTCCACGCGTCCCAGATGAAGAAGCCGATGCCGACACCGCCGATCAGCATTTCCGCGGCGACGATGGCCAGCCAGCTCAAGCCAATGCCGATGCGCAGGCCGGTGAAGATGTAGGGCACGGTGGCCGGCAGGGTGATCTTCCAGAACACCTCCCACCACGAGAGGCGAATGACCGCAGCCACGTTGCGGTAATCCTGCGGGATCTGCCTGACGCCGACCGAAGTGTTGATGATGATGGGCCAGATCGAGGTGATGAAGATCACGAACAGCGCCGAGGGAGTGGACTCGCGGAAGCCCGCCAGCGACAGCGGCAGCCAGGCGAGCGGCGGGATGGTGCGCAGGATCTGGAAGATCGGATCGAGGCCGCGCATCGCCCAGGTGCTCTGGCCGACCAGCACGCCCAGCGCGACGCCGATCACGGCGGCGAAGCTGAAGCCGATGGCGACCCGGCCTAGGCTCTTGGAGATCTGCCAGAAGGCACCCTTGTCGATGCCACCATTGTCGTAGAAGGGATCGACGATGAAATCCCAGGCGTCGGTCACGACCTTGGTGGGCGGCGGCAGGCGCGAGCCCGCTTCCGAGCACAGCAGCTGCCAGACGATCAGCGTGACGGCGAGCACGATCAGCGGCGGCAGCAGGATGCCGGCCGCGCGGCTGGCGAACTCGCGCAGCCGCTCGACGGCCGGTCTTGCCGGCGGGCGGAACGCCACGATCTCGGCCGTCGCGCCCGGCACCGGCACCGCCGCCGCGATGGAGACGTTGGCCTTGGCCTGCATCACGACACCTTCTTGATCTGCAGGGACGCGAGATAGGCCTTCGGATCCTCGGGATCGAACACCTTGCCGTCGAAGAAGGTCTCCTTGCCGCGCGACGTGGTCTTGGGAATGTCCGCCTCGGCGGCGCTGATATTCTTGGCAGCCGTGCGCCACAGATCCTCGCGATTGACCTTGCCGATGATCGCCTTGGTGTCGAGGTCGGTTGGCAGCTTGCCCCAGCGCTGGTTCTCGGTGAGGAACCACAGCTCGTGGCTCTGGTAGGGATAGGAGACGCCGCCCTTCCAGAACTTCATCAGGAGATCCGAGCCGGTGACCTTGCGGCCGTCGCCGTAGTCGATGTCGCCCTTGATGCGGTTGATGATGTCGGCCGGCGGCACGTTGAACCATTGCCGCTTGCCGATGATGTTGGCCATCTCGTCCTTGTTCTCCATCTTCTCGCACCATTGCTGGGCCTCCATCGTGGCCATCAGCACGGCCATGGCGGCCTTCGGGTTCTTGTCGACCCAGTCGGCGCGCATGCCGAGCGACTTCTCGGGATGATCCTTCCAGACCTCGCCGGTGGTGCAGGCGGTGTAGCCGATATCCTGGTGCACCAGCTGGTCGTTCCACGGTTCGCCGACGCAGAAGGCCGCCATGTTGCCGACCTTCATGTTGGCCACCATCTGGGCTGGCGGCACGACGATGGTCGAGACGTCCTTGTCGGGATCGATGCCGCCCGCGGCCAGCCAGTAGCGGATCCACATGTCGTGGGTGCCGCCGGGGAAGGTCATGGCGCACTTCACTTCCTGGCCCGCCGCCTTCTTCTTGGCGAAGGCTTCCTTGAGCGGCGCGGCGTCGGCCTTGGCACCGCTGCCCTTGAACTCGTTGGCGACCGAGATGCCCTGGCACTGGTAGTTGAGCCGCGCCAGGATATACATCGGCGTCGGCTTGTTTTCCGCGGTCACGGTGCCGAGCGAGATCAGATAGGGAAATGGCGTCAGGATATGCGCGCCGTCGATGCCGCCCGCCGCCGAGCCCAGCACCATGTTGTCGCGCGTCGTGCCCCACGAGGCCTGCTTGGCGACGTTGGCGTCGGTGATGCCGTATTTGTCGAAGATCTTCTTTTCCTTGGCGATGATCAGCGGCGCGGCATCGGTGAGGGCGATGAAGCCCAAGGTGACCTTGTTGGTCTCGGGTCCCGCGGCCTGAGCGAATGCGCCCGCCGGCAGTGACGCCCGTGCGGCGCCCATCAATGCCGCCGTGGCGGTGGCGCCCTTGAGAACGCCGCGGCGTCCAAATCTCATGTTCTTCATTGTTGCTCTCCTGAAATGGAAACTGCGAAAGGCTTCAATTCGATCCGCCCGCGACGCCGGCCTTCGGTTCGGTCGAAGAGCGGTCGTCAGGTGAGGGCAAAAGAGGTTCGCCGTGGCCGCCCGGCGGCAGGCGGTCGACCTCGGGGCAGGCGACCTCCATCTCGCGCGCGGCGGCGCGGTAGATATCGGTGCGATAGACACGATCGGCGACGGCCTTGATGTCGGTGTCGGCCGGCGCCTGCTTCCAGCGCACCATCTGCGCCAGGAACCAGTCGGCATGGCTGCGCCACGGAAAGTTGGCCGCGTTGCGCTGAAAGATGTGGAAGTCCGGCAGGTCGAGCGTGCGCGACATGACTTCCGCCGGCATGTTGAGATAGCGCGGGCTGGAAAGGATGCGTGCGGCCTCGGCGCGGTTGGCGGGTTCGTCGAGCCACAGGCAAGCCTCGATCAGCGCCTTGATCAGCGCCTTCAGCGTGTTGGGGTTGTTGGCGGCCCAGGACTCCGTGGTACCCAGCACCTTCTCCGGCATGCCCTTCCAGATGTCGGGACCGGTGATGGCGATCCGGCCGATGCCCAGCGCCTCGGACTGCTGGTTCCACGGTTCGCCCACGCAATAACCGTCGATCGCGCCGCCCGACAGGTAGGCGACGGTATGGGGCGGCGGCACGACGGCGAGGCGCACGTCACGATCGGGATCGAGGCCGGCCGACGACAACCACAGCCGCAGCATGTAATTCTGCGGCGAGTAGGGAAACACCGAGGCCAGCACCAGCGGCTTGGCCCCGCTCGCCGCGCGCCTGGCGACGACCGCGGCGATGGCGCGCGCATCGATCGGCGCGCCGCCGCCGCCCATGAACTCGGGCGCCGCCTCCTCCATCTCCCGCCACAGGCTTTGCGACAGGGTGAGCGCGTTGCCGTTCACCTCGAGCGTCATGGCGTTGATCATCGGGATGCTCACGCTGTCGATGCCGAGCGTCAGCGCGAGCGGCAATGGCGCCAGGATGTGCGAGGCGTCGAGCACGCCCAGCGCCAGCTTGTCGCGCACATTGGCCCACGACACCTCGCGTCGGATCTCGACTTCCAGCCCCTGTCGCTCGTAGGCGCCCAGCTCTTCGGCCATCACGATCGCCGCGCAGTCGATGATCGGGATGAACCCGACCTTGATTTTCGCTCGCTCCAGATCGGCCATGCCGTACGCACTCCACAAACAGAAAAGCGCCCCGTTCGGCCAGCAAAAGCTGCCGACCGCTCAGGACGCCATTGTCCAAACCACAGACCTTCATTGGTCCGCGTCTTAAATTTTGTGAAAACCCGCCATTGGGTTCGCTACGTTGGAAGCAGCATGAAGCATGCCAAGCGGATGGATGGTGTTACGCCATTGAAGGGCAACGCTTTTTGTCACGGATCGGAATCGCACGAGACACACCGCGCTGATGCCCGCATGTGCAGCGTGGTCGTTAGGCGGGCAGCTCTTGCGCACGCCGCCCGACCAGAAAAAACTGTCATCCCGAGCGTAGCGAGGAACCTTTCCTGCGGCCTTAAAGGTCCCTCGCTGCGCTCGGGATGACACCGGGCTTAACGCTTCAGCACCTTGGCGTAGGTCACGATTTCGCGGGCGACCTCGCCGATCC
>DATHNU010000430.1:0-6502 GCA_035485695.1 Reyranella sp.
CCGATGCGCATGACCATCTCGGCGGTCATGGGTGGTTCGTTGGCGCGGCCGCGCACGCCATCGGTGCCGAAGAGAGATTGGGTCACGGCAAGAAGCCTATTCCCCGGTAACGCTCTTGGCCAGATTGGCCCTGACCGACGAGGGTATGGGGTGTTGCGTGCGCGACGCATGATTGATTGAGCGTATGACGACCGTGGAGACTTGGGCCGGAGCCCAGCGGTCATGGCCGGCCGGGGTCCGGCGCATGTTGCTTCACCAACGCGGACCGGGCCGCACAGGGCTTGGCGACGATGCGACGGTCGGGGCCGGACCGATCGCCTGGGACTGAAGCGGCGTATCACGCTGGCTGAGGTGCACTGCGGCGCCTGCTGCCGTCACGACGGCCACAATCAGCAAAAGCCACCAACCACCCCGTTCCGAGTTCACGAGCCTCGACCAAAGGCCTCCTACTGCCCGCGGGGGTGTAATTGCGCGGGTGAGGATAAGTACACGCCAGAAGTTGAACCGTCCGCTTAGGTCCATGCAGGTGCTGACTTCCGGGCAGCCGCTCAGACCTTACCATCCAACTGTCGCAACTGTCGCAAGGGTCGCCTGGTCGAAAAGGAATGGTCACAGCAAGATTATGTCCCGCGCTCGCGGGCGCCGGATTGCGAAAACTGCGTCGCGAGAGGTAGTCCTGCCGAGCCTCGATCTTGGAACGCTTCGTGGGACGTGCACTTGGCGCTTGGTCCCGCACGCTGGTTTGGCGCTGCAGCCTCTCGAATTGATCGGACGAACTTCTGACCCAGGACACTGGAGCAGGCCCCTCGCCTTAGCGGCCAAGAAAATCCATCAACCGGTGCCACTCCATGGCGACGTTTGCCATCGGCGCGCGAAAGCGGTGAAGCGGGATTGGCTTGATGGGCGTCACGGGGATGTCGCCGCTGTCGGGCACCCCGATCAGCTTGCGGGCGATCCATGCCCCGGCGCGGTTCGCGAACGCCACCCCCTTGCCGTTGTAGCCCAGCACGACGTGCAGGCCGTCGGCCGGGTTGTGGTAGTGCGGCAGAAAGTCGGGCGTGATGCACACCAGCCCGGTCCATCGATGCACGATCGGAACCTCGCGGAGCTGCGGGTAGATGCCGTGCAGGACGCCGGCGAGAACATCGTAGTCGGCATCCGACGCCGCGCCGTCAGCCGCCGACGAGAACGAGGCACGCCCGCCCAGGATCACGTGGCCAGCGGGACTCTTGCGGAAATAAAGGATGAGCCGCCGGCTGTCGAACACGGCATGCCGCTCCGGCAGGATGGACGCATCGAGTGCGGCGGCGAGCGGCGCCGTCGCGATCTGGAAGCTGTTCACGGGCAACAGCGATTGTGCCAGGCGCGGCACCAGGCGATCGGAGTATCCGTTTGTGGCGACGATCACCTGTTTGGCGGTGACGGTTCCGCGCGGGCTCGCGAGCTTCCAGCCCTGGCCGAACGGCGTGAGCGAGGTCACCGGTGAGTGCTCGAACAGCACGACGCCGGCGGCGCCGGCAACCCGCGCCAGCTCGCGCGCGAGCTCGAGCGGCTGCACGCTGCCGCCGCGAGGATCGATCATTCCCCCGAGGTAGCGGGCCGTCCCGACGATCGCCTCGACCGCCCGTGGTTCGAGCAGGCGAACGGCCACGCCGCGCTCGCTGTACGCGCGGCAGGCGGCCTGCATCGCCAGCAGCGCGCGCCGGTTGTGGGCGAGGCGGATGACACCGGGCCTGACGAAGTCGCAGTGGAGCGCCTTGCGCTCGATCAGGTCGGCGAGGAAATCTGTCGCTTCTTCTCCCAGCCGGAACAGTCCCCGCCCGGCCTCGCCCAGCTTCGCAACGATCTGGGGCTCGGTGAATCGCAGACCCGGGTTCACCTGACCGCCGTTGCGGCCCGATGCTCCCCAGCCGATGGTGTTTGCTTCCAGGATGCACACCGGACGGCCGGCTTCCGCCAGATGAAGCGCCGCCGAGAGACCCGTAAAGCCTCCGCCCACGATCGCGACATCGGCGGCAAACGCGCCGTCGAGCCCGGCGCTCGCGAAAGCCGCGTCGCGCGCCGTGTCGGCCCAAAGACTTCCGCGGATGGTCTGCTCGGCGCGCGCCAAGGAGGTTCAGTGTCCCAGCATCTTGGCGCGCACCCGCAGGAGATGGGCGCGGATCGCCTGCGCCGCTGCCGACGCGTCGCGGGCGCGCAGGGCCTCGGCGATCAGCCTGTGTTCGTCCTGGTAGCGACGCCACTTCTCAGGGTCGGTGCTGCCTTGTTTGACCTTCAGCCACGGCGCCTTGTGGCGTACGCCAACGACGGTGCCGTAGACGGCGATGGCGAGCTTGTTGTGGGTTGCCGCAACCAGGCTCTGGTGGAAGGCGCGATCCCAATGCTCCCAGTCTTCCCATTTCGTCGCCGCATCGCCGCGATCGACGCAGTTGACGATGTTCTGCAGGTCGCTTTCGCTGCCATGCAGGGTGATGGCTTCGGCCAGGCCCGGCTCGAAGGCGATGCGGAACTCGAGAAGTTGCGCCGGGCTCACGTCGGCGAGCTTCAGCCCCTCGACCCCGCGGCCGGTCGTGATGTCGGCGGCCACCAGCGTGCCCCGTCCGACGTGCCGCGTGATCTTTCCCGCCTTGTGCAGCTCGCCCAGCGCGCTGCGCACGACGTTGCGCGATGCGCCCAGCTGCACCGAGAGCTCACGCTCGGTCGGCAACCGGTCGCCCGGCTTCAGCCGCCCTTCGTCGATCTGGCGCTCCAGAAGGGCGCACAATTGATCGACCAGCCGGCGCGCGCGGGCTCGGCGATTGGTCGGCTGTGTGCCAAGGTCGAAGGGCCCGTCCATTCTCAACTGCTGGAGATTCGAACCAATTATGGATCAATAGAACGATGATAGCAACAGATTGGCCTTCACTTGGCGTCGATTACCCGCCAATATGGAACCAATGGAGACCGCATGGTCTCGCGCCAGGGGGGTGACGATGCTTGCGAGCGAAGGCGCTGCGGCGAACCTGCGTGCTTGATGCCGTGACCGCGGCGGGCGGCGTGGCGGCGACCACGGACGCGGCCGTCGACTGCCGCGCGCTGACCAAGAGCTTTGCCGCCGGGACGGTGCGCGCGGTCGACGACGTCTCGCTCGCCATCCGGTCCAACGAGTTCTTCACGCTGCTCGGCCCGAGCGGTTGCGGCAAGACGACCATGCTGCGGCTGATCGCCGGCTTCGAGACGCAGGACTCGGGCTCGGTGTTCGTCCACGGCCAGAAGCTGGACGGCCTGCCGCCCTACCGCCGGCCGGTGAACACGGTGTTCCAGAGCTACGCCGTGTTTCCCCATCTGACGGTCGAGGAGAACATCGCGTTCGGCCTGGAGATGCAGCGGCGACCGCGCCCGGAGATCGCGGCCAGGGTCGCCGAGATGATGGCGCTGGTGAAGCTCGAGGGCCTCGAGAAGCGCAAGCCGGGACAGCTGTCGGGCGGCCAGCAGCAGCGCGTCGCCCTGGCCCGCGCGCTCGCCAACCAGCCGCGCGTGCTGTTGCTGGACGAGCCGCTGGCCGCGCTCGACCTCAAGCTGCGCACCGAGATGCAGCTCGAGCTGAAGCGCCTGCAGGCGCAGACCGGGATTACCTTCGTGTTCGTCACCCACGACCAGCACGAGGCCATGACCATGTCGGACCGCATCGCCGTGATGCGTGCGGGGAAGGTGCTGCAGGTCGGGACTTCGGCCGACATCTACGACCGTCCGGCCAGCCTGTTCGTCGCCGACTTCATCGGCGACACCAACCTCCTGGAAGCGACCCGGATCGGGGCGCGCCGTTTCCGCCTCGCCAACGGTGTGGAGCTGGACGCTGCCGAGGAGGGGGCGGGCGACAAGGTCATGTTGGCCGTAAGGCCCGAGCGCGGCGTGCTCGTCGCGCCGGGCGGCGAGGGCCTCCCGGGAATCGTCGAGCAGGCGGTCTATGTCGGAGCCGACACGACCTATCACCTGCGGCTCGCCGGCGGCCTGCGCCTTCGCCTGCGCGACCAGAACCGCGACGGCAGCGCGGCCCGTCGCGCCCCGGGCGATGCCGTCGCCGTCCTGATCGCCCCGGCGGCCGTGCGGGTGCTGGCGCCGTGACGGCCGGGCTGCGTCGCTGGGGCCTGCTGGCGCCTTCGCTGGCGATCGTCGGGCTGTTCGTCGTGGCGCCGCTCGGCATCATTGCCTTCGTTTCGACGCTCGACCGCGGCCCGCAGGGGACGGTCGTCTGGGATCGTCACAGCCTGGACGCCTATGCCCAGTTCCTGTTCGAGCGCGACCTGATGGGCCGCTTGACGCTCAACACCGACTATCTGCGCATCTTCGGCCGGTCGATCCTGCTCGCGGCGCTGACCACCGTGCTGACTTTGCTGATGGGCTTCCCGACGGCGCTGTGGATGGCGTTCCAGCCGCCGCGCCGGCGCGGCCTGCTGGTGTTCGTCGTCACCGTGCCGTTCTGGACCAACCTGCTGGTCCGCAATTTCTCCTGGATCCTGCTGTTGCGCGACGGCGGCGTGATCGACGCGGCTTTGCGCCGGCTCGGCCTCACCAGCGGACCGATCGAGGTCCTGTACACGCCGTTCGCCACCGCGATCGGCCTCACCTATTCGTTCCTGCCGTACATGATCCTGCCGATCTACGTCAGCCTCGAGAAACTCGATCGGCGGCTGATCGAGGCGGCTTTCGATCTCGGCGCCGACCGCTGGCGTGCGCTGACGCGGGTCATCCTGCCGCTCGCCATGCCGGGCGTCGTCGCCGGCGCCATCCTGGTGTTCGTGCCCGGGCTTGGCGCATTCATCAGCCCCGAGCTGCTGGGGGGCGCCAAGTCCATGATGATCGGCAATCTGATCCAGGAGCAGTTCGGCCAGTCGCGAAACTGGCCGTTCGGCGCGGCGCTGGCTTTCGTCCTGCTGGCGCTCGTCCTGCTGGCGCTGGGGTTGCATGCGCTTCGCTTCCGGCGCGAGCGGGCGTCGCCATGAAACGCGCCGGCGATCTCTGGCATTTCCCCGGCGCCCGCGCGGTGGCGCTGGCGGTGCTGTTCTTCCTCTACATGCCGATCGTCACCCTGGTGGCGATGTCCTTCAATTCGGGCGATTCGCTGACGATCTGGTCGGGCATCGGCCTGCGCTGGTATGGCGTCGTTCTCGACAACGACGACATGCTGCGCGCCATCCGCAACTCGCTGGCGATTGCGACGGTGGCGACCGTGGCCGGCACGACGATCGCCACCATGGCGGCACTCGCCCTCGCGCGCGGCAGCTTCCGGGGCAAGCGCGCGATTCAGGCGCTGCTTGGCCTGCCGCTGGTCGTGCCGGAGATCGTCGCCGCGATCGCCCTTCTGCTGCTGTTCGTGCTGGTCGGCTTTCGCCTGGGCATCGTGAGCGTGATGGTGGCGCATACCACCTTCACCATCCCGCTCGCCTTCCTGCCGATCCGCGCCCGCCTGGCCGACATGGACCCTTCGCTCGCCGAAGCGGCGGCCGATCTCTACGCCAACGAGTGGCAGTCGTTCCGGCGGGTCATCCTGCCCCTGATCTGGCCGGGCATCGCCGCCGGCGCGATGCTCGCGTTCATCGCCTCGCTCGGCGATTTCGTGCTCGCCTTTTTCGTTTCGGGCCCCGGCTCGACGACGCTGCCGGTCTACATCTTCGGCATGATCCGGATGGGGATCACGCCGACCGTGAACGCGATCTCGACCATGCTGATCCTGGCCTCGGTCGCGTTGTTGAGCTTGTCGTATCTGCTCGGCCGGCGCTTTCGCTAGCGGCCGGGTGCAACAGGGAGGGACGGCTGATGAATCGTCTGGCAGTGGTCGCTACGTTGGCGCTTTTCGCCATGCTGCTCGGTCCGGCGCGGGTCCATGCCGACAGCAAGGAGCTGTTGCTGTTCAACTGGTCCAACTACACGCCGCCCGAGCTGCTGAAGCGCTTCGAGGCGGAGACGGGGATCAAGGTGTCGCTCGATGTCTACGACTCGAACGAGACCATGATCGCCAAGCTGCAGGCCGGCGGCACCGGCTACGATGTGGTCCTGCCGAGCGGCCCGCCGCTGCAGCAGATGATCCGCGACGGCATGCTGATCAGGATAGACGTCAATGCGCTGCCCAACTTCAGGAACGTCCGGGCGCCGTTCGACAAGCCGCCCGCGGACCCCGGGCGTGCCTATTCGGCGCCCTATCTCTGGGGCAGCACCGGCATCGCCTACGACACGGCGATGGTGAAGGGCGGCAAGCTCGACGACAGCTGGAAGGAGCTGTTCGAGCCCAGGCCCGAACTGGTCGGCAAGATCGGCATGATGAACGACATCGGCGAAACCTTCACCGCCGCAGCGCACTATCTCGGCATGGATATCTGTACCGAGAAGCCCGAGGACGGGCAGAAGATCCTCGACCTGCTGCTGAAGCAGAAGCCTGCCGTGAAGCTCTACAATTCGTCGGGCACCGCCGATCGGGTCGCTGCCGGCGAGGTCGCCATGCAGCACATGTGGAACGGCGCTTACT
>DATHNU010000431.1:0-3394 GCA_035485695.1 Reyranella sp.
GGCGCCCATCGTCGCCTTGAAGTTCCGCTCCGGGCGGCCTTCCTGCTGGAAGCGACCCTGCACATCCGTGCCGACGACCGTGACGTCGATGGTCATCTTGTAGGTCGGGCACTTGCCGCTTCCGGGGACGTTCAGGCCATACCCCGTCCAGCTGAAAATCGCCGGCTCGGCCAGGGCCGGCCCGGCAAGAAACAGGACGGCGAGTGCGGCTGCAGCTACTTTTTTCAGCATCGAAGTTCCTCCCCAAAGGATCGAACAGGATCGCCGGCTGCAGCAGCGGGCGCCCTCGCGCGACCGGTCCCGTGGATCATTGAATAGACTATTGAAGGCACTCTGCGGCCATTTCGAGGTCATAATGTGAACGACTACTCATGCGGTCACTGCAAGCCGATCGACGTCGATAGACGACGTGAAATTCCTGTTGCGGTTCCGTACGTAAACACGATTCCCGATAGCCCACGATAGTCTCTGACTGCTGCGTGGCCTATTTTTTCCCGTCATCCCGACCGGAGCCGAGCGCAGCGAGGCGCAGCGGAGGGACCTGTTCATGCTGTGACAGCTGCAAGAAGAGGTCCCTCCGCTGCGCCGCTCTTCGAGCGGCTCCGGTCGGGATGACGGGCCGCCACGTTCAGTCGACGGTAGCGCCCGAGATCCGCACCAGCTCCGCCCATTTCGGCTGCTCGGCGGCGACGAAAGCGGCGAATTCCTGGGGCGTGCTGCCCACGGGGTCCGAGCCCTGCTCCGCAAGCCGCGACCGCATGTCCGGGCTGCCGACGATGGCGACCATCTCCACGCCAAAGCGCGCCACCACCGGAGCCGGCAGTCCCGCCGGGCCCATGATGCCGTTCCACAGCGCCACCTCGTAGCCCGGGATCACTTCCGAGATGGCCGGTACCTCCGGGAGCAGCGCCGACCGCCGCGCGGTGGTGACGCCGAGCGCGCGCAGCTTGCCTGCCCTCACCTGCTGGAGCACCTCGACCAGGGGGCTGAAGCTCACCTGTATCTTGCCGGAGACGAGGTCGGCCGCGACCGGTGCGCCGCCGCGATAGGGCACGTGCACCATGTCGATGCCGGCCCGCTGGGCGAATACGGCAGCGGCCAGATGCAGGGAAGTGCCGGCGCCGCCCGAGCCGTAGTTCAATTGGCCCGGCCTCGCCTTTGCATAGGCCACCAGCTCGGCGACGCTGTTGACCGGCACGTCGGGATTGACGACGAGCAGGTTCGGAATGAAGGCGATCTGCGAGATCGGCGTGAAGTCGCGGACCGGATTGAACGAAAGCCGCTTATAGAGCGCCGCGTTGGTCGCGTGCGTCGAGCTCGTCGCCAGGATCAGCGTGTAGCCGTCCGGTTCCGCCCGCGCGACGGTTTCGGCGGCGATGTTGCCGCCGGCGCCGGCGCGATTGTCCACAACGACGAGCTGCCCCAGCCGCTCCCCCAGCGCCTGGGCCACCAGCCGCGCGCTCACGTCGGTGCTGCCGCCGGCCGCGAAGGGCACGACGATGCGGATGGGCTTGTCAGGCGTCCAGCGGGCTTGGGCTTGCGCGGGTCGGCCGACCGCGCCGGCCAATATCGGGGCCAGCATCGGGCCCAGCATCAGGGGAAGAGCCGCAATGCCCTTCGCAAAGGATCGACGTTCCACGACTCATTCCCTCCCATGATGCTTGTTGATTTTGTCGAGGCGAATTATGCGGTCCGTCTACAGCGTTATCCGGTTCCTTCTCAATGGGAAATCGCGCTCGATAACGGCCGTGTTGCGGCGTGACGGCCGCATAGCGGGGCAGGCTATCGCATGTGGCCAAAATCCCCGTCATCCCGACCGAAGCCGAGCGCAGCGAGGCGCAGTGGAGGGACCTATTCTTGCGGCTGCATCAAGAAGAACAGGTCCCTCGACTGCGCCGCCCGTTGGGCGGCTTCGCTCGGGATGACGAAATAAATAATCATATCGATGGCTCTGCATACCCGGGGACGGTCTTGCTTTAACGACCGTTCGGTCTATATATAAGCGATGGCACAGCAACCCTCCCCGCGGATGCCGCGCGGCCGGCCCCGCGAGTTCGATACCGAGGCCGCGGTCGAGCGCGCGATGAATGTCTTCTGGTCGAGCGGCTATCACGGCACGTCGCTCCCCGACCTGCTCGAGGCGACGGCGCTGTCGCGGGGCAGCCTCTACGCCGCCTTCGGCGACAAGCATGGGCTGTTTCTGCGCGCCCTCGATCGTTACATCGACGATGCCCTGACGCGGCTCGACAGCGAACTCGATCCCCGGAAAAGCGCCCTGGCCGGCGTGCGGATGTGTCTTGCCGGCTATGTCGATCGCACCAGCGGCAGTGCCGGAAAGCGCGGCTGCCTGGTGGTTGCGACCGCCATGGAGCTGGCCGCCCACGACCCCGAAGTCGAGCAGCGCGTCCGGCGTTTCTTCCGGGCGCTGGAAACACGGCTGGCCGAGGCAATGGCGCGCGCCCGGGCGTCGGGCGAACTGGCGGACGGCGTCGACCCCAGGACCGCGGCCCGCCTGCTGGTCTGCCTGGTCGAAGGCATGCGTGTCGTCGGCAAGACAGGCTCGGACCGCGCCACGTCGCAAGCCGCGGTCCAGACCCTCATCGATCAGCTCGCACGGTAGACTCTGCCATGACCACAGCCTCCTCAACGCGCGCCTATTTATGGACCATTCGGTCGTGAAAGAAATTCCGATGTCGCCGCTCCAGATCGCCTGCGCGGTGCTGGTGCCGCTGTGCTGGGGCGTGCAGTTCGTCGTCATCAAGCTGGGCCTGGCGGCGTTTCCGCCGCTGTTCTTCGTCGGCCTGCGCTTCATCGCGGTCGCGGCGATCCTTTTGCCCTTCGTCGGGCTGCCGACCCGGCGCGAGATCGGGCCGATGATCGTCATCTCGATCTTCTTCGGCGGCCTCAACTTCGGGCTGGTTTTCGTCGGGCTGGGCCAGGGACTGGCGAGCGTGTCGGGCGTCGCCAACCAGCTTTCGACACCGTTCACGCTTCTGCTCGCCTGGCCCCTGCTCGGCGAGCGGCCCACGGCGCGGGTCGTCGGCGGCGTAGCGCTGGCGTTCGCGGGCGTCGTGCTGACCGTGGTCGAGCCCGGCGCTGCGGTGAAGATCGTGCCGACCTTGCTGGTCATCGCCGCGGGCTTCGCCTGGGCCGTCGGCGGCGTGCTCACGAAACGCTATGGGCCGCTCGAGCCGCTCAAGCTCATGGCCTGGATGTCGCTCTTCACCGTGCCCCAGGTGATGGCGACCTCCCTGGTGATCGAGCACGGGCAGCTCGCCTCGCTCCAGGCGGCCAGCCTGACGGCGTGGCTCGCCTTCGCCTATACCGTGCTGGTCGGCGCGGTCGCCGGCTGGGGCCTGTGGTTCTGGCTGATCGCGCGCTGTTCGATGACGCG
>DATHNU010000432.1:0-6914 GCA_035485695.1 Reyranella sp.
GTTTGTGAAGGCCGCATCGTCTCAAAGCCGTCATCGGCGCGGTGAAGTCGCGCGCCTGGAAAGACACTGCCAAGGAAAAGCTGGGTTGGGGCGCCGCTGCGTTCAAGTGGCATGGCGCCCATTCATGGTTGTATTGAGGCCAGGCTTTTCTGGCGAATAACGATTTCGAGCGCACCGCCATCGCCGCGTAACGCAATCGTTTTTGTTCACGGCGCGTGCCGAAAAGATTCGGTGACGAACGATGGGCGCGAGCACTTCCTGCAGTGCACGCGGCCGTCGCCGCCATGCATTCACTCGCATGTGATCCCCGGCGCGGCATCGAAAAAGGCGGGCTGCTAAAGCACCGAAATCATGGGATACACCTGGACATGGACTTCATCTGCCTCCCCATGAGCTGCAGGAAACGTCACAAGCCAACAGCACGATCTTGTGCCGCGACCGTGGCAGCGGCAAGGCAATGGACCTGAGCTTGCAAACGAAAGAAAAAGTCCCAGCGGCTGTTGCAGGCCGGGCACACCGCGGGGTTCCGGCCTATTCGTCCGGCCAGATCTCGCGCAGCAGCTCAGCCAGCCTGGCGCCGCCCTTGATGATTTGCTGGCGCTGCATGTTCTCGAGCTTCGTCCTGTAGAGGAAAGCGCTGTCGACGGTGGCCGGCCATTTGCCTTGATCGTTCCGGTTACCGAACGTCAGGCCCTTGAAGGCATCGTTCGACAGTCGAACGGTTTCGCCGGCCCACAGCGCCGCCAACATGTCGACGTTGGCCTTGCTGGGCGGTACCGCCTTGGCTTTTGCCAGCAGCTCGGGCGTCGCGTTCCGTCCCCAGTCGTGCGGAACGTCGTCCCACATTGCATGCAGGTTGGCGCGGCCTTCGATCAGGATGTCGGTGCCGCCGTGGGCGGCATTGTTCCTCTCGATCGTGCCGGGGTTCTGGTTGGCCGGCGTATCCGGATCGGTGAGGGAACCGTCGGGGCGAAGATAGACCGCGCCGACATGCAGCGGCTGATGCAGATCGCCGACAAGATGCGCGATCAGCAGCAGCGCTTCTTTCTTGTCCCGGATGGAAATCGGCGGCTCCGCGGGTTGGAACTGGAGCACCAGGACCGCGCTGTCGAGCGCGCTCACGATGTCGTCGTTGCCTGTCCCGAAAAACGAGCGGCTGTAGCCATCGCGCTGTACCGCGACATCGGCAAAGTGATACCGGGTATGGCAGCCGTCGGTTGGCGGCTTCCGGCAATTGGACCAGTTGCGCCGTGCATAGTCGATCATGCGGGCGACCTCGGCCGGGCTCTCGAATGCCGAACAGGCCGGACCCCCGCCGTCATATTTGAATCCGCTGGAATCCTTGTGAACGCCGCGGACGCAGTCAGCCCATTTCGCCGCGCTGGCGAGGTCATAGCCCAGGATCTGACGGGCCTGCTGTCCGGCCTTGCTGTTGCCGAGCATCGCATCGGCAATCGCACCGATCAGCTCGTGTCCTTGATCGTCCCAGGCCGATGCCGGTGCTGGCGGCAGGAGCCAGGCCACGATCATCATCGCCGACACAGCAAACGCCCTCATCGGCACCTCCTGTTCAATCCCATGAGACTAACCACAACAGGGAACGTCACGCATCCTCGCAGGACAGTGGCGCGAGTACGCGTACCAATGAAATAAGGTTGTATTGAGACACGTCTTGCAATCGGCAGTAGCCTTGCTGTACCTTGCGTGTCACGGCATCATCAGGAGGTTCAGGCATGAGCACGCATGAATCGTCTTCCTCCGACAAAGGTCTGGCCGACGCTACCCAACGAACGCTCGAGGGAGCCCGGCTCGCAAGGCTTGCGGCCCAGCTCAGGGAGCTCGGCAACACGCGCGACCTCGTCCGTGCGCTGGGCGACGATCCGGACCAGTACGCCAGCCGCCTGGCCGCGCAGTACAAGGATCTTTCGCAGAAACTGCGCCTGCCGGGGCCGCCCCGCGTGGTCAGCCAGGCGGCGCGCCTCTCGGCAACCCTCGACAGGCTCGGCGACATCTTCAGTTGGTGGGACAAGATTCTCCTGCCCAACGCCACCGTCAAGCTCGTGCAGACTCCCGGCGGGGCGAATACCGGCGGCACCGGAATCGGCGCCGAGATCTATCGCGGCGACATCGCACTGGGCGGCGACGTGTGGAACAGCGCTACGCAGGAGCAGTGGTGGGTCAATACGTGGCAATACATGGTGTCCCTTCCGGCCACGCCGGCGAACCTTACCGCCCCGGCCTCGCTGGCCTATCGCTTCAATGTCGGCGCGAGCGTGAACCTCTACCGGCAGGACGTCGTCACGGGTTCGGTGAACGCCTACGCGACGGTCGCGACGACCGGCGATGTCGCCAGTCACCCCATCGACTTCAACAACTACGCCAGCTCCGACTTCGCCATCTTCGCCACGCTGCCGAGCTCGAAGGTGCCGCCCATCCTGAGCGGCACCGTGAAGGTCTCCGGCACCATTCCTTTGGTGCCGGGGCGGACGCCCGCCATCGGCATCGTCATCGGCCTCATCGTCAGCGCGGCACAGGGCGAGGTGATGATCCTGCCCGGCGAATACAGCAGCATCACGCTCGCGCCGCCTGACGCCACGATGCCCGGCGACCTCGGCAAGATCGAGTACCGCCGCGACCCGCCCTTCTGGGTGGAGGCGGTCGCGAAGATGATCGAATAGGCATATCTCGCAAACCTTCGGCGCGGACGGCTGGCACGAGCGCGTCTGTTGTACCCGGCCAGAGCGGTCGCTAACCTTCGCCAAAAGAACGCGCTGGCGCGAGGGGGGGACAACGTCGTGGCCGCAACAGCAAAGCTTGCACCGCACAGGAATCGCTGGGTGCGCATCCTGGGCGTCGCCTTCGTGATGTACGTGCTCTCCTACATCGACCGGACCAACATCGCGATGGCCATTCCCGCCATGCGCACCGAGCTCGGCATCAGCGCCTCGGCGATCGGCTTTGCCACGGGCATGTTCTTCTGGGGCTACATCATCCTGCAGATTCCGGCCGGCCGGCTCGCCTCGGTGTGGAGCGCGAAATGGGTCATCCTCGGCCTGCTGCTGTTCTGGAGCCTGGTTTCGTTCTCGACCGCGTTCGTGCGCACCGAGAACCAGCTGATCGCCAACCGCTTCATTCTCGGCCTATTCGAGGGCGGCGTGCTCACCTGCACGATCGTGCTGATCCGCAAATGGTTCACACGGGCCGAGCGGGCGCGGGCCAACACCCTGTTCCTGATCAGCATCCCGATCGCCTCCGTCGTCGCCAATCCGATTTCCGGCGTCGTGCTGGCGCATTTCGGCTGGCAGATGATGTTCATCGTCGAGGCGTTGCCGGGGCTGGTCTGGGCGGTGGTCTGGATCTGGGCGATCACCGAGGAGCCGCGCGATGCCAGGTGGCTCGATCCGGTCGAGAAGGCCCGGCTCGTGGCGGCGCTCGACGCGGAGGCAGCCGAGGCCGCGCCCGTCCAGGGCCACTGGATCAGGACCCTCTGGCATCCTGCCGTGCTCCTGCTGGCGCTCTACAACTTCGCCGCCCTGATGGCGGAGTGGGGCGTCACCTTCTGGCTGCCGACGGTGCTGAAGGAGACCGGCCTGTCGATCACGGCGGTGGGCTTCCTGAGCGCGGTGCCCTATGCGGCCGGCGCTGTGATGATGATCCTGGTCGCTTTCAGCTCCGACCGGCTGCAGGAGCGCAAGTGGCACATGATCGGCGCGACGGCGCTTTCGGGCGTGTTCCTGCTGCTGGCGCAGCTCGCAGGCCAGGGCAGCACGATCGGCATCCTGGTTTTCCTGACCCTGGCCGTCGCCGCCTTCTTCGGCCGCTTCGGACCCTTCTGGTCGCTGCCGACGGAAGTGCTGCCGCCGGCGGTGGCGGGCGTCGGCATCGGCCTGGTCAACGGCGCCGGCAATCTCGGCGGCACGGTCGGCCCCTATTTCTTCGGCTCCGTGCGGGAATGGACCGGCAGCTTCACCTTGGCGCTCACCGTCGGCGGCATCTCCCTCATCGTTGGCAGCCTGATTGCGATGCCGATCCGCCAGCGCCGCAACGCGCCATAGCCTCTCAGGCCTTCAGCAGGATGGGCAACGCCTGCTGGTAGGCGATTTCCGCCCGGGCCTTGAGTTCCGGCAAGGTGCAGCTGCCGATCGGATGCTCAACGCACAGGAAGGGATAGGTGGGCAGGCCGAGGACGCGCGCGATGTTCCGCGCCGTCACCTCGAACGGCGTGGTGCACAGCACCACCGCCCGCTTGCCCAGTTGTTCGAAGCTGATGCCGTCGTGCAGACTGCACGTTGAGCAGGAGCCTCAATCCCCCAGGCCGGTGATCAGGAAATCGACGTCCTGCGCCGCCTTGACCAGCGTGTTGGCCGGCGCCGGCGCGCTGGCGTTGGATTTGGAATAGATCGGGCGAATGGTGCAGCCATGGCGCTCGACGAACAGCGCGCCTACCTCGCGCAGCATCTCCTCGGCGTTGAGCTTGCCGTTTTCCAGGATGCCGATCCGCAGGCCCTCCAGGCTGGCGAGCGGCGGGGCGCGGAACGATTTGCGTTTCGGTCCGGAGGAAGTGGGGGCGTAGAGCTGCATCTCGATTGACTCCTTTGTCTTTGTCTCACGTGCCGATCGGGCTGTGCTGCAGGATCGAGCCGCGGCCGCGGCTCCACGACGGGATGAAGCACGAGTGGCCCCCGGCATCGCCGCCGCCCATCGTGATCAGGATATCGGCGGGCGAGAGCCCGCGATGCACGAAATCCTGTTCGGCCAGCGCATGGGCGTTGCCGCCATGCTGCGTGTCATATTCGCGGTCGCGGTACTTGCCGACGTTCTTCATGCCCTCGACCGAGCGCTTGGCGTGGGTGAACAGGAAGTTCTGCGCGTCCTCGCGCGTCCAGCCGGTGCCGGCGACGATGCGCATATGCTCGGGTGCCAGGATCACCACGCTTTGGCCCAGCGTGATGCAGCCATAGTTCGCCATGGCGTCCGCGACCGAACCCAGCACCTGCTCCGGCGTGTTGCCGCCGTGGTTCTCGACATTGCAGAAGCCGCCGCCGGCATAGGCAGTGACGCTCGAAACGCCTGCGGGATAGCCCTGCGTCGCGCACAGCAGGGGCCATGGATTGCCGCGCGCGCGCTCGGCGATGCAGAAGCTGTACTTGCCCGGATTGCCTTGCGTCGACTTGTCCGAGATCCCAGGCAGCATCTGGAAGACATTGCGCAGGATCAGCCGCACCGCCCGGCCGATGGTGGCGTTGGCGCGATTCCCGGGGCCGAACAGGTTGACGTCCGAATTCATGCCGATCTCGTCGCCATAGGCGCCGCTCACGATCAGCAGCGGCGCCGAGCCGCCGGTGCTGGCGGTCGAGCCGTGGAAATTGAAGTCCGGCCTGTTCATTGCCTCGAACGCCGCGACGACCACCGGAAAATGTTCCGGCAGGCAGCCGGCCATGACGGAATTGACCGCCGCGGCATGCAGCGACAGTTCCAGCCCGGTCGCCGGATGGGTCGCGATCACCGTCTCCGTCGGCCGGCTCTGGCGGGCCAGCATGGCATCGACTCGCGCGACGACCGGCGGCACGACGGGCAGCCCGTCGGTCCAGCCCTGATCGTAGCAATAATCGATGGCGGCGAGCAGGTCGTCGGGAACCTCGTGGATGCGGGATGCAGCTCGGGCCATTGCCGGTTCCAGTCTCTTCTTTGCGGCAACTCTAGGGCTGGCGAAAAGCCAGCGCAAATAGCCCGTGCGTGGACACGGCAACCCGCTGGCCAGCCTGTCGTTGCTCTCTATACAGAGGTGATCGCCATGCAAAACCGCAGACGATGGGGCCCTCGCGCCTCGACAATTCTTCTCGCGCCCGCCCTCCTCGTCGCGGCGGCCGGCACGGCCCGTGCGGCAGCCTGCCTCGACGAGGTGCGGAGCCTCAGCGATCGCTACCATGTCTCCAGCGTTCCGCCGACGGCACCCGCCGACAAGGCGCCGTCGACGGCGATGGTGCGGCCCGGCGACCTCGCGCGCTCGGGCGGCGTGATCGAACCGGCGCCGTCGCCCGACAAGGCCGTCATCACGCCGCCGCGTAGCGCGCACGATGCCATGCCGACGGTACCGGACGTGAAGGATGCGCCGCAGAAGAGCGCCCCCCAGAACAGCACGCTCCAGAACAGCACGTCGGCCGACTCCGGCAAGCTCGGCGCCGCGGAGACGACGGCGCTGCAGGCCCTTCTGGTCGCCGCGCGGTCACAAGCCGAGCGTGGCGCGGACGCCGAGTGCCGGGATCGGCTGCGCGAAGCGCGGGAGCTTCTAGAGCACGCCAAGAAATGAAATAACGGCGGCTGATCGTCCCTTGACCTGGATGGGTGCGGCAGGTCCATCATCTTCGCGGCGCGAGTGCCGGGGGAGGGGTGGACATGCGACACGAGAGCGGCGCCATGCGCAAGGTCTGGATCGAAGTGGCGTTGAACGGCGCCTGGAGCCGCGTGCTGCAACCGGGCATCCCCGATACGGTCGAGGCGATCATTGCCGAGGGCATTGCCTGCGCACGCGCCGGTGCCGCCATCGTCCACACGCACGCCTACATAGACGGCGGCAAGCAGACCTTCGACTGGCAGGTCTATGCCCGCATCATCGAGGGCATACGGGGCGAGATCGATGTTCCGGTCTATCCGTCCTATCCGGCGATTTCCGATGCCGCCATCGATGGCGAGGCGGCGCAGCGCTTCGCCCATATCGAAGCGCTTGCCGCGCGCGGCTTGCTCGAATTTGCCGTGATCGACCCGGGCAGCGTCAATTTCACCCTGGCCACCACGCGGGCGGGTGCGAAGCCCGCCACCACCTACCTGAACCCGGAAGCCCATGTCCGCCATGCGCTCGACTTCGCGGCGCGCAACGGCTTTCACCCGGCCTTCGCCATCTATGAACCCGGCTT
>DATHNU010000433.1:0-5139 GCA_035485695.1 Reyranella sp.
TGTGGCCAGGCGCCTATTACTCCGCGCTCCTGCCGCTGCGCAGCCGCTATACCGCCGAGGACAATTTCAATGCCGCCTACATCGGCGGCTTCGAGATGCTGTCCTACGGCACGACGACCGTCGTCGACTACTGCCACGACCTACGCAGCCCCGCCTACGCGCCCGCCTCGATCGCGGCGCTGAAGGAAACCGGCATCCGCCACCTGTTCACCTATTCCTTCATGCCGGTCCTTCCGGACGAGTTTGCCCGGCCGGAGGACCGCCTGGCCGACGGCCGGCTGGTCCATGACAAATTCCACGATCCGGCCGGTCTCACCACCATCGGGTTCGGCATCGATTCCATCGGCGCGCTGGGGCTCCAGAACGGGCTCGAAAAGCAGCTCGCCTTTTCGCGCGACCTGAAGGCACCGAGCTGCATTCACGTGAACGAGACCGGCACGATCAGCCGGCTCCATGCCGGCGGCCTGCTGGGACCGGATCTTCTGGTGATCCACGGCAACCTGATCAGCAATGGCGAGCTCGAGCTGATGGCCAACGCCCGCATGCCGCTCTGCTTCACCCCGACCGCCGACACGCAGGGCACGCCGGCCGACGTGGTTCGCCGCGCCATCGACCGCGGGGTCGAGGTCGTGTTCGGGTGCGACATCCCCTGTTCCATCGCCTCCGACCCGATCGAGCAATTGCGCGTCATGTTCAACGTCCAGGGCTTTCTCGACGGCGCCATGGAGCGGAGCTTCTCGAGCGTCGTCGGACGGCGGCCGCCGGTGCGGCCCGGCTTGCCGCTGCTGACGCCACGCAAACTGCTCGAAACCGCGACCATCGGCACGGCGCGCGTGCTGGGCCTCGACGACCGCATCGGCTCGCTCTCACTCGGCAAGCAGGCGGACATCGTGCTGATCCGCAAAGGTCCGTTCGGCGATTCCGTCGCCCGCGACGCCTGCGCGCATGTGCTGCTGCAGACGAGCCCGCGCGACATCGACACGGTGATGGTCGCGGGCGAGATCCGCATGAAAGCGGGCGTGCTGGCCGGCTTCGAGCCGGACCGGGCGGCGGCGATGGTCCGCGCGTCCCGCCAGCGCATCCTCGGTTGACGAGCTGCCGTTCGGAACGGCGCCTGTGACCGACCGCGGCTGAGCACCGACGATCGGAGCTGTCCGCCCGCAGGCGCTTGCCGCTTGCCTCCGCCTACTTTCGCGACAGCATCTCCGTCGCGAGGAGGCTCCACTCCTCCTGCAGCGACAGGTCGGGCACAGGCTGGCCGGCGCGCCGGTACCAGCCGCCGGCGTTTCTCATGTCGCCTTCCTGGCGATGCAGGTGCGCGTGCACCCAATCGCAGTCGCGCTCGCCTTCGTGCTGCTGGACGCATTCATGCGCCTTGTTCCAGTCGCCCCGCAGCGCCCACCACAGCGCCTGCAGGGCAGGCCCGACATCGGATGGTGGCGTCGTGGCCGACACGCTGCTGCGGAAGGAATCGATCGTCGTCATGATCGTGGACCCTTTGTCTGCGAATGACCCTCGACACGGCCGGTCGAACTATCGCGGCCTATTCCGATCACATCAAGTGCGGAGAATCCGGGCGGTATCTTCGCTGATCATGGTCTCGCCGGAGCGCGGACCTCCAGGTCCGCTCGTGCGTCATGATGCGGACCTGAAGTCCGCGCTCCGCATGATCGCGCCACTGGAGTGGCGCGCCCCAGCAACATGATCCAAACCCGGCTCACACCAGGGCGTTGCGGGCGATGACCTTCTTGTAGAACGAGGCGCTTAGCTTGGGCGTGCGTTTCAGCGTCTGGTAATCGACATAATGCAGCCCGAAGCGGATCGAGTAGCCCTCGAGCCATTCGAAATTGTCCAGAAGGCT
This sequence comes from Reyranella sp., assembly GCA_035485695.1. GTDB lineage: Bacteria > Pseudomonadota > Alphaproteobacteria > Reyranellales > Reyranellaceae > Reyranella. The sequence continues at coordinate 1,862 of DATHNU010000433.1, forward strand.
CCAGACGAAATAACCGCGCACCGGCACGCCCTCGGAGGTGGCGCGCCGCAACTGGGCGAGGTACTGGCGCAGGAACATGACGCGGTCGATGTCGTAGACCTTGCCGTCGGCGGCCGGCTGGTCGGCGGCCGATGTGCCGTTCTCGGTGATATAGATGTCCTTCACGTTCCACAGCCGCGCCACTTGGCGCGGCGCCCAGTAGAGCGTCTCGGGCCCGAAGGTCAGCCAGCGCGATTCCATGTGTGGATAGGACGGCGGCAGGGGTATCGCCGCGTAGCCCGGCGCCTCATCGATCGCCCGGACATAGGCGCCCGGGGCATAGACGTTGATGCCGACGAAATCGACCGGCGTCGAAATCGTCCGGAGATCGCTCTCGGTGAAGCGCGGCGCGTCGGCGCCGGCGGCCGCAAGGTAGGCGTCGGTGTAGCGCCCTTCCAGCATCACGGTGAGGTACGCCGCGTTCATCTCGCGGGTCGCGATCTCGGCGGCGCGGATGTTCCTGAGCGTCTCGACCGCCGGCAGGGCGGTCACGATGTTTTCCGCCATGCCCACCCGGACATAGCCGCGGCTGTTGGCGCGCACGGCCTGGACGGCGAGGCCATGGGCCAGCACGGCGTTGTGCCGCGCCTGGTAGAGCCGCGCCCTCGGCAGGGCGAGCCCCGGTGCGAAGGCGCCGTTGCCGTAGCCCAGCTCGATGAAGGTACGCATCTCGTTCAGGGTGAAGAAGTGGCCGACCCGGTCGCCCAGCTTCGAGGTGACGAAGCCCGCATAGGCGGCGAAGGCCTGGGCGGTGTCGCGCGATTCCCAGCCGCCGCGATCCTGCAGCGCCTGCGGCAGGTCCCAGTGATAGAGCGTGGCGAAGGGCATGATGCCGTTGGCCAGCAATTCGTCGACCAGCCGGTCGTAGAAGGCGAGGCCCTTCGGGTTGGGCGCCCCGATTCCCTCCGGAAACAGGCGCGGCCAGGCGATCGAGAAGCGGTAGGTCGACACGCCCAGCGCCTTCATCAGCGCCACGTCCTCCTTGTAGCGATGATAGTGATCGTCGGCGATGTCGGCGGTCTCGCCGTCGTGGATCCTGCCGGGCAGCCGGGAGAAGGTGTCCCAGATGGAAACGCCCCGCCCGTCCTCCCGGGTGGCGCCCTCGATCTGATAGGCCGACGTGGCCGTTCCCCAGCGGAAGCCGTTGGGAAATCCCGAGTCCGGCTGAAGCTGGTCGGCCTCGCGCACTTGCTTCGACGCCGTAAGGCTCACTGCCCCGAGAGTCAAAGCCGCCGTCGTCAACGCGCGGCGCGTGAAGCGGGAGGACGTCATCGCACCCCGGAAACGGGGAGTCTCGTCCGCTCTCCGCGACGCGGACATTTCCGGGAACGGCTGATCATCGGTGTCCAGTCTAGCAGAGCGCGTGCCACGTCGTGAGGCCGCGGTTTGCATAACAGCTGCAGAACCGGCCCGCTCTCAGTCGAGAGAAGGACGCACGGCAGCCCAAGGACGCGCCGCCTCGAAGGCGGCCGACATCTGCAGCACGCCGAGATCGTCGAAGCGCCGGCCGACGATCTGCAGGCCGACAGGCAGGCCGTCCCGAGTGAAGCCGCAGGGAATCGACGCCGCCGGATTCTGCGACAGGTTGAAGGGGTAGGAGAACTCGGCCCAGCTCAACCAGTCCCACGGATGCTGCGGCCAGTGGCGCGGCTGCAACAGCTCGGCCGGAAACGCCGCGACGGACACCGCGGGCGTCAGCAGGAAATCCCAGTCCTCGAAGAAGTGATGGATCTCGGCGCAATAGGCGTATTTGACCAGCCGCATCTTCTGGTAATCGGCCATGGTGATGTGCAGCCCGGCCTCGATGCAGGCGACGAAGCCCGGATCCATGCGGTCGCGGAACTCAGGAAGCCTATCGGCATGGCGGCTGAAATGCGCCGGCCAGAAAAAGCGCGCGAGGTCGGGGCCCTTCGGAGCCCATGGCGTCTTCACCGGCTCGACCCGCCAGCCCAGATCGCTTTCGAACGCCGCGACCGCCTTGGCGACCAGGTCGGCCACTTGCGGATCGACCCGGGCGTGATCGAGGTCTGGACTGTAGGCGATGCGCGGCGCGCGCGGACGGCGCTCGAGATGGCGCGGATAATCGGCAGGCTGCGCCTCGAGGCTCGTATGATCGTCGGGATGCGGGCCGGCCATGGTCTTCAGCATGAGCGCTGCATCGGCGACGGTGCGCGTCAGTGGGCCGAGATGCACGGTGTAGTCGCTGGCCGCCAGCGGCGACTGCGGCACGCGGCCATAGCTCGGCTTGAGGCCATAGACACCGCAGAAATGCGCCGGCATGCGGATCGACCCTGCGCCGTCGCTGCCCTGGTGCAATGGGCCGTAGCCCGCCGCCGCGCCGACGCCGGCGCCGGCAGACGACGCGCCGGCATTGAGGCCGAGCTTCCAGGGATTGTGCGTGATGCCGGTCAGCGGACTGTTGCTGACGCCCATCCAGCCGAACTCGGGTGTCGCCGTCTTGCCCAGAATGATCGCACCGGCGCGGCGCAGACGCGAGACCATCGCATTGTCGGCCGCCGCAACGTCGCCGCGGCGCAGATGCGTGCCATATTCGATCTGCATGCCGCGGACGGCCTCGTGATCCTTGATCGTCACCGGCACGCCGTGCAGCGGCCCCATCGGTTCGCCGTTGGCCAGCACGCGATCGGCGGCAACGGCTGAGTCCATCGCTTCCTCCGCCGCGAGATAAGCGAAGGCATTCAGCCTGGGCTCGAGCGCAGCGGCGCGATTCAGCACGGCCGTGGTAATCTCGACGGCCGACAGTTTCTTGGCGCGGATGGCGTCGACGAGCTCGGTCGCCGGCGTGAAGCAGAGGTCGATCTCATTCATTGCAGTGACTCTGGATCTTTCATGGTGCCGATACAGATCCAACCTCACCCTGAGGAGCGGTCCGCAGGACCGCGTCTCGAAGGGTGGGATACAGCGTCGTTGTTGCCCATCCTTCAAGAGGCACGCCTTCGGCGTGCTCCTCAGGATGAGGTTGTTTGCAAATCAGCATCCTGGACAAATCGCTCATCACGTCAGTAGCGCGCAATCACCTTTTGGGCGAAGTCCGAAAGATTGCGACGCGCCTCCGCCATCGCCGGCAGCAGCGTGATCTCATTCAACCCCATCGCCTCGCGTTCGCGCAGCATGGCGATGATCTCGTCGGGCGTGCCGACCAGCCCGCCGGTCGAGCGTATGAGGTCCTCGGTGATGAAGCGGCGTTCCTCGGGCGGCAGGAAGGCGCAATGGCCGAG
>DATHNU010000434.1:0-2165 GCA_035485695.1 Reyranella sp.
CTCGGCGCCCGGCGTCGCCGGCAAAGGCGGCTTCAGCCGGTAGCTGCCCCGGCAGAACCACATGTCGGCCGGATTGATGGGAAAGGCCAGGACGTCGAACACGACTTCATCGGGACCGGGATCGCCGACGTCCGGCACGTCTGCGCAGCGCGCGACATCCCACGGCGTTCCGTATCGGTCGATTAGCACCTGCTTCACGCGTCTGCTCCTTCGCTGGGGGCGCGCCACTGCGCGCGGAGTAACCTCCGCGCTGAAGTGGCGCGGTCTTCCTTTGCCCCGACAAAGACGCGCCACTGGAGTGGCGCGCCCCCAGCAGCGCTTTGTTGGCCCGTCGATTGCTTATATTGTGATTCGCCAGGGGGTGAAATGCCGGATGGCAGCCAAGGCATTTGACGAGATGAATTCGGGAGCGGCGGACGCCGTCCGCGCGCCCTATCGCGGTGTCGCGGATTGGCTGGCGCGCACGTCGCCGGAGAAGATCGCGGCGACGCGCCACGAGGTCGACCTCTTCTATCGCCGCCATGGCATCACCTTCGGCGCCTATGGCGCGGTCGACGGCGCCGAGACGACGATCCCCTTCGACATCATTCCGAGGGTCATCGCCTGGGACGAGTGGGAGTACCTGCACAAGGGCCTGGTGCAGCGCGTGCGCGCGCTCAATGCCTTCCTGTCCGACGCCTATGGCGAGCGCGAGATCTGCCGCGCCGGCATCATCCCCGAGCAGCAAGTGCTGATGAACGCCGAGTTCGTGGCGATGGCGCAGGGGCTGGAACTGCCGGGCGGCGTGCATGCCCATATCGCCGGCATCGATCTGGTGCGGGTCGGCGAGAAGGATTTTTACGTCCTCGAGGACAACGTGCGCACGCCGTCGGGCGTCTCCTACGTGCTGGAGAACCGCGAGGTCATGATGCGGCTCGCACCCGAGCTGTTCTCGGCCATGCGCGTGCTGCCGGTCGCCGACTACTCCGAGGAGCTTCTGGCCACCTTGCGCTCGGTGTCGTTCAGCGACGACGCCGAGCCCAATGTCGTGCTGCTGACGCCGGGCCATTTCAACTCGGCCTATTTCGAGCATGCCTTCCTGGCCGACGAGATGGGCATCGAGCTGGTCGAGGGTTCCGACCTGTTCGTCGACGAGGGCCGCGTCTACATGCGCACGCCGCGCGGGCCGCAGCGGGTCGACGTGATCTACCGCCGGGTCGACGATGGCTTCCTCGACCCGCTGGCGATGCGGCCCGACTCCTATCTCGGCGTCGCCGGTCTGCTGGGTGCGTTGCGTGCCGGCCGGGTCAATATCGTGAACGCGCTGGGCAACGGCGTGGCCGACGACAAGTCGACCTATACCTATGTGCCCGAGATGGTGCGCTTCTATCTCGGCGAGGAGCCGATCCTGTCCAACGTACCGACCTGGCGCTGCGACCGGGCCGACGACTTCAAGTATGTGGTCGAACGGCTCTCCGAGCTGGTCGTCAAGGAAATCCACGGCTCGGGCGGCAAGGGCATGCTGGTCGGGCCGACCTCGAGCAAGGTCGAGATCGAGGAATTCACCGCGATCCTGAAGAGCCGGCCCGACAACTACATCGCCCAGCCGACCCTGGCGCTGTCGACCTGCCCGACCTTCGTCAGCCAGGGCGTGGCGCCGCGCCATGTCGATCTGCGGCCCTTCGTGCTGTCGGGGCGCAAGATCACCATCATTCCCGGCGGCCTCACGCGCGTGGCGCTGAAGGAAGGCTCGCTGGTGGTAAATTCGAGCCAGGGCGGCGGCACCAAGGACACCTGGGTGCTGGCGCCGGACCCGAAGGCGGGCGGGTAAGATGTGTCGCTTCCTACGGAGACGTCATTGCTGGGGGCGCGCCACTCCAGTGGCGCGTCAGCGTTCAATCAAACGGAAGATCGCGCCACCGCGGCGGAGTAAACTCCGCCTTGAGTGGCGCGCCCCCAGCACATGCTGAGCAGCACCGCCAAGAACCTGTACTGGATGGGCCGCTACCTGCAGCGCGCCAAGTCGACGGCGCGGCTGATCGAGGCGACCCAGCGCCTGGCGCTGCAATCGCGCGGCGAGGAAGCGGCGGGGGTTGCGGCGATCTTCGGCATGGAGGACGAGTTCCGCCAGACCCAGCAGCAATCGAGCGGCCGGCTGGCCAGCCTGATCGACTTCCTGGTGGTCG
>DATHNU010000435.1:0-2620 GCA_035485695.1 Reyranella sp.
ACTTCACCTCGAACACGCCGTCGCCGATCTCCAGGACGGAGATATCGAAGGTGCCGCCACCCAGGTCATACACGGCGATGGTGCCGGTGTGCTTCTTGTCCATGCCGTAGGCGAGCGCCGCCGCCGTAGGCTCGTTGATGATACGCAGCACCTCGAGGCCGGCGATACGACCGGCGTCCTTGGTGGCCTGGCGTTGGCTGTCATTGAAGTAGGCCGGGACGGTGATCACCGCCTGGCTGACCGGCTCGCCGAGATAGGCCTCGGCCGTCTCCTTCATCTTGCCGAGGATGAAGGCGCTGATCTGGCTCGGCGAATACTTCTCGCTACGCGCCTCGACCCAGGCGTCGCCGTTGTCGCCACGCACGATCGTGTAGGGCACCAGGCCCTTGTCCTTCGCCACGATCGGGTCGTCGAAGCGGCGGCCAATCAGGCGCTTGATGGCGTAGAGGGTATTGGACGGATTGGTGACGGCCTGGCGCTTGGCGGATTGCCCGACCAGACGCTCGCCGCCGTCGCTGAAGGCGACCATGGAGGGCGTGGTACGTGCGCCCTCGCTGTTCTCGATCACCCGAACGTCCTTGCCTTCCATGATGGCGATGCAGGAATTCGTCGTGCCGAGATCGATACCGATGACTTTAGCCATATTTTAACGCTCCTTTCAGCGGACGCGCGCGACCCGAAGCACCGCGAGCGTCCCTATTGCGGTGTTACTGGGATGTATGGGGGTGTTGGCATCCGGGCAAGGGGGCCGAGATCAGGAATCGTGTCCGGTGGCGGCGCGAAAGCATCAGGCGGTGGTGTCCGCCTGGGCCGAAGCCGTGATCTCGCCGGGGGGAGTTTTGGCGACCACCACCATGGCCGCCCGCAGCAGGCGGCCGTTCAGTGTCCAGGCCGGGGTCCAGGCGTGCATCACACTGCCCGGTGGGTGCGCGGCGGATTCCTGCTCCGCCATCGCTTGGTGCAGGTTGGGGTCGAACGGCGCGCCGGTAGGGTCCTCGCTCTTGATGCCGTTGCGCTCGAGGATGGCGATGAAGTTGCGCTCGATACCTTCAAGGCCCTCGCGCAGGCTGGTGACGATTGCCGGCTCTCCGGCGGCCTGGGCCGGCAGGCTATCCAGGCCCCGGTGGAGGTTGTCGGCGGCTTCCACCACGTCCTGGGCGAATTTCTGTACGGCGTACTGGCGCGTCTCGTTGACCTCGCGATGGGCGCGGGCGCGGACGTTGGCCATTTCGGCCTCCGAGCGCACCCAGCGGTCCTTCATTTCGGCCAACTCGGCCTCCAGCTCGGCGATGCGCGCGGCGGCGGCCTGCATCACCTGCTCCGGCGTTTTCGGTTCGTCAGGGGCGGCGTTCTGGTTGGCGGCTGTGTCAGGGTTCATTGGATCGTTTTCGTTGCTCATGGCGCGATCAGTTGGGTTGGCGATACGTGTACGACAAGCGGCTGGATCGGTCTGACGGCGACGGGCGTTCAGTATAGCGGTAAATGGTGAAAACATAGTTGCCTGCACTCGGTCAGCGCCGACCGCCGCGGCGGCGGTCGCGCAAATTGGGGCCGCCGAGGGCCGCCTGCCGGAGCAGACGCATGGTCATGCGGCGTGCGCCACGGCGGAAAGAGCCTTGGAGCGAACCCATTGCGTCTCCGGTCATGCCGCAAATCCTCGATCGGTGCCAGAGAAGCTTCGGTGAGCGCGGCTGCGGAGGGTGGTGCGCGGCGCGGAGTGCGGGGGGAGCGCGAGAAGTGCACCTGCAGTGCGGATGCGGGAGGACGCAGTGCGAATTCCAGGCACTCCCCCTCCCCTTGCGGGAGGGGGAAGGAGGAGGGGGTCCGGCCAGCGCGGAGCACGGCCCAAGGATCACCCCAACAGCCGGCCGATCACGCGGGCGGTGTAGTCAACCACGGGGATGATGCGTCCGTAGTTGATGCGGGTGGGACCGATCACGCCGATGGCGCCGACGATGCGCCCGACCTCGTTGCGGGCCGGCGCGACCACCATGGAGACACCGGAGGTGGCGAACAGCCCGCTCTCGGCCCCGATAAAAATCCGGACCCCTTCCGACTGCTCGGCCAGCTCGAGCAAACGAAGCATGGTCTCCTGCGCCTCGAGCCGCTCGAACAGCGACTGTATGGCGGCAAGCCGCTCGATCTGGGTCACCTCGGTCAGCAGCCGGGCCTGGCCGCGCACGATCAGGCTGCCGGCGCGGCCCTCGCCGGTCCAGGTGGCCAGGCCGGCCTCCACGACCAGGGCGGACAGTGCGTCGAGCTCGGTGCGGTTGGCGGCGATCTCCTCGCCGACGATGCGGCGCAGTTCCGCAATCGAGCGGCCGGACAGCCGCGCGTTAAGGTAGTTTGATGCCTGCTGCAGCGCCGAGGGCGGCAGGCCAGGCGGCGTATCCATGATGCGATTTTCGACGTGGCCGTCGGCATTCACCAGGATGACCAGGGCCCGGCCGGAGCCGAGCGGGACGAATTCGATGTGGCGAATGGCGCCCTCGGACTTGGGCGCGAGCACCATGCCGGCGGCCTGGGAGAGGCCGGAGAGCATGGAGCTCGCCTCGGCGAGCGTGTCTTCCAGGCTCCGGCCGGAGGCCGCGAGCGCGGCGGTGATCGCCTCGCGTTCGTC
>DATHNU010000436.1:0-6754 GCA_035485695.1 Reyranella sp.
TACTGCACATGGGCGATCTCGAGCCGGCGGGCCCCCAGCGCCAGCGCCATCTCGATCATCTCGGGCACGCCGCCCAGGTTCTGCCGATGGACGACCATGTTCACCGTGAGCGGCAGACCGGCGGCGCGAACGGCTGCGGCAAAATTCGTCTTCCGGGAGTGCGCTCCGGCGAGGCCGGCGATGCGGTCATTGTTGGCGGCCTCGAAATCCTGAAAGCTGAGCTGGACATGCTTCAGCCCGGCGGCGGCGAAGGCCGCGATCTCCCGCGCGCCGCCCAGCGTGCCCGAGGTGATGAGGTTGCTGTAGAGACCGTGCTCGCTCGCGGTGGCGATCAGCGCTAAAAGATCGCGCCGCGCCATCGGCTCGCCACCCGAGAAATGCACCTGCAGAACACCCAGCGACGCCGCTTCGGCCAGCACGCGGCGCCATTCCGCTTCGCTGAGCTCGCTGGCCGCCCGCTCGAGCTCCACCGGGTTGGAGCAATAGGGGCAGCTGAGCGGACAGCGATGGGTCAGCTCGGCCAGCAGCGCCAGCGGCGGGTCAATGCGCGGAGGCATCGGCGAGACATCCCTTGTCCGCGAGATCCTGCAGCATGGCAGTGACGTCGGTGGCGATCAGCTCGCGCGGCGCCTGCGTGTAGCGCGTCGCCAGCGTTTCGATGATGGCGCCGACTCCGGTCTTGCCGTCGACGAGCTGCAGGATCTCGACCGCCTGCTCGTCGGGCAGCATCAGCCGTTCGGGCGCCATCATGATCCAGCGTTGCCGCGTCTCGTCGAAGCGGAAGACGATGTGCGGCGCCAGACGCAGCACGCTGGTCGCGGAGACTTCCAGACGTTCCATGAGTCACTCCGGCACGAAGGCGCCCGGCGGGATCATCGCGGGATCGACATAGGCGAGATAAAGCGCATCCAATTGCGTCCACAAGACGTCGCACTTGAAGCGCAGCGCGGCCAGGACCGCCTCCTGCTCGGCGCGGGTCCGCGCGTGGGCTTTGACATAGCCCAGCGCGAAATCCACGTCCTGCGGCGCCTGCGTCAGGCGCGGCGTGAAATAGGCCAGCGTCTCCTCGGTGATGAACGAATAGCCGGCCAGCATGCCGCGCACCCGGTCGGCGATGATGCCGGGCGAGAACATCTCCGTCAGCGACGAGGCGATGCCCTCAAGGAGCGGCCGGTCGCGCACGAAGTTGACATAGGCTTCGACCGCGAAGCGCGTGCCCGGCAGGATGCCTCGGGTCGACTGCACATAGGCGCGGTCGAGGCCGACGCCTTCGGCGAGCTTCAGCCAGCGTTCGATGCCGCCGGTGCCCGGGGCGTCGCCGTCATGGTCGATGATGCGCCGGCGCCATTCGCGGCGCAGCTCCGCCGTCGGCATCTTCGACAGGGCATGGGCATCCTTGATCGGGATCATCGCCTGATAATAGTAGCGGTTGAGCGCCCACGCCTGGACCTGCTGGCGCGTGAGCTTGCCGCCATGCAGCAGCACATGGAACGGGTGAAGGTGATGGTAGCGCTCCGCGCCGATGGCGCGCAGCTCTGCTTCGAGCTCTTCCGGACTGCGCGGGCGATCGGGCGGGCTCATCTCCGTCATGGGCTGACCTCCATCCCGTCATGGGCAACCTCCCAGCCGGCCCTGGCGAGAAGGCCGCGCTCGGTCGAGCCGTCGACCAGGATCGGATTGGAATTGTTGATGTGGATGAGGATCTTGCGCTTCACGGGTATGTCGCGGAAGGACGCGATGGTGCCGTCGGGACCGCTCACGCTCATATGCCCCATGCGCTGTCCCGTCTTCGGACCGAGCCCGAGGCGGATCATCTCGTCGTCCTGCCACAGCGTGCCGTCGAACAACACGACCGACGCGCCGGCCAGGCGCCGCTTCAGGGCGTCGGTCATTTGCGCGCAACCGGGAATGTAGAGAAGCCGGCACTCGCCTGCGCGCACCTGCACGCCGACCGTGTCGCCCGGCTTACCTGTCAGTGCTTCGGGGGAATCGCCCGTCTCGAGGTAGAGCGCGACCTTGCCCGGAACATCGAACAATTCGACCTCGATCCCGCTGCCACTGCCATCGACGTGGCGGGGCTCGAACGGCTGGCCGAGCGGCACGGCCTCGCGGCGCACGCAATCCTCCGCGAGGACGCCGAAGATCGGATTGGCCTTAAGCACATCGAGCACACGCATGCTGGCGTAGATCGTGAAAGGCTGGCGCTCCCGCAGATGCAACAGCCCGGCAATCGCATCGACATCCGTGCCGGTGATGATGACGCCTTCGATCGGCGAGGAGCGAAGGCCGCGTCTGGGCTGAAGGATCTGTTGCGCCTCGATCTGCTGGCGAAGATCAGGAGAGGCGTTGATCAGGAACCAGCGTTCACCGTCGCCACTTATGGCAAGGGATGCCTGGGTTCGGGCCGCGACGCCCGCCTCGCCGGCGCGTGCCCGGCGACAAGCTTCTGCGTTTGAGTTCCACTGGGGGAACCCGCCACCGGCGGCAGACCCCAGGACGACGGCCCTCATTGCGGCCGTCCTCCTCTATCCCGCGGCTGTGGCGCCGCGGCGCTTACAGATGCAGGTCGGCGCAGGCGTAGGAGTTGATTTCCATGCCGACGGCGATCTCGACGATACGCGGTGTTTTCCAAGCCATGGGTATTCTCCCTTGTGGTGGGCCCCTGATGATGTGTGGAATTCAAAGAACGTGTCAAGGCTTGCGGGCCAGATAGGCGGCGATCATGTCGATGTCCTCCTCGTGAAGGGTGACCGACACCTCGATCATGGCGCCCATCCCGCGCCCGCGCCGCACCCCGGTGCGAAAATCAACCAGCGCCTTTTTGAGATATTCCGGCCGCTGCCCCGCCAGCCGCGCGCTCTCGCCCTGGCCGGCGAAATCCGGCTTGTGACAACTGTCGCAATGGCGCGACGTCAAAAGGCCGGTGACCTTTGCTGTATCGATGGCGACCTCGCTTTTGGTGGCGAGCGCGGGCGGCGGCGGCAACGCCGCGTAATAGGCGCCAAGATCGCGAATATTGTCGTCGGTCAGGTTCTTGACGATCGCTTGCATGACGCCGGGCTGACGGCCGCCGTCGCGCATGAATACCAGCTGGTACTGGGTGAAGATATCCGGCTGGCCGGCCAGGGAGGGCGTGTTCCGGACCGACGATATGCCTTTGGCGCCGTGACACGCCGTGCAGGTCTGGGCGATCGCCGGCGGCTTGACCGGCGGGGCGGGCTGGGGCGCTGCCGGAGTCGTTGCCGCCGCGACGGTGGCGCACAAGGCACTCCCGGCCAGGACTCGGACAATAAACATCGACTTCGCGGACATCGCGTTCAACAAGCCTTTGAAACGAGACCCCGCCCGCTGGGTTGCAGCGGGCGGGATGACAGAACGGCTACTTCTGGTAGCTGATCCGGTAGATGGCGCCCGCCTGGTCGTCGGCGACCAGCAGGGAGCCGTCGGGCGCCTGAAGGATATCGTCGGGACGGCCGAGGATCTTCTGGTCGTCGAGCCAAGCGCCGGCGAAGACGGTTTCCTTGGGGTTCTTGCCGTCGGGATCGACCGAGATGAAGACGATCCGGTAGCCGCTCTTCTTGTTCCTGTTCCACGAGCCATGTTCGGCGATGAAGATGCCGTTCTTGTACTCGGCCGGGAACATGCTGCCGGTATAGAACTTCATGCCGAGCGGGGCGATGTGCGCGCCGAGCTTGACGACCGGCGGCGTGAATTCGGAACATTTGTGTCCCATGCCGAACACCGGATCGACGATGTCGCCCTGGTGGCAATAGGGATAGCCGAAATGCTCGCCCAGCTTGGTGACGTGGTTGAGCTTGTCGCTCGGCATGTCGTCGCCCAGCCAGTCGCGGGCATTTTCGCTGAACCACAGGTCGCCGGTGCGGGGATCGACCGCGCCGCCGACGCTGTTGCGAATGCCGACCGCCACAAGTTCGGCCGTGCCGTTCGCCGGGTTCACTCGGCGATACTGCGACAGGCTGGTGGGCGGCAGGCAGACGTTGCACGGCGGCCCGAAGGGCACGTACAGCCAGCCCTTGCCGTCGGGCACCAGGTATTTCCAGCCATGCGGTACGTAAGGCGGCATGTCGTCGTAGACCACCTTGCCGGCCGGCGCCTTGTCGAGGTTGGCTTCGGGATTGTCGTATTTGTAGAGCTTGTCGATGTCGATCACGTAGAGCGCGCCATTCATGAAGGCGACACCCGTGGGCATGCGCAGCCCGGTGATGAAGGGCTTCACGACCTTCTTGCCGCCCTCGTCGGTGATGGCGTGAACCGTGCCTTTGTCGAAGGTGCCGACGAAGAGCGTGCCCTTGTCACCCATCGCCATCTGCCGCGCCTGCGGAACGCCGCTCGCCCACACGGCGATCTTGAAGCCCGGCGGCAACTTGATGTTGGCGAGAATCTTGTCGAGCTCGGCGGCCGGTGTCGGCAGCGGCTGCCCCGGATTGGGAACCTGGCCCTTCTGCGCCTGGGTCTCGTCGCCCAGGAACCAGTCGTCGGGAGGATTGGCCCAGAAATTCTTGTTGTTGGAATCGTACTTCTTGAGTTCCTGAGCCTGCACCGTCAGCGAGCCGCAGCCGAACACGGCCACGATCGCGCCGACAAGGCACACTTTCGCCAAAGCTGTCTCTTGCCGTCTCATTGGTGTCTCCTCTCCTTGGTCGTGCAGGAGACGCGTGGATCGATTCTTGAGTGTCGAGCGCCCACTGCCGAGCCGGCAGGCTAGGCCCGCCATTTGCGCCGTTCAATATGCGCCGGGGCATAACAGGCGTCGGCGCGCTTTGCTGCAGTGCGATGTTTCATACGTACTGCCCTTGCTGCCATATTCCTTCCCCCAGGGGGAGGGACGGCCACAAGGAGAAGTCGATGCGTATCCTCATGCTCGGGCTGTTGCCCGCGGCCAGCCTAGCGGCGGCGGCGTCGGCACAAACCGTCGGCGGGCCCTATTCGGTCAGCGGCACGAACGCCGACGGCTCGAGCTATACGGGCACGGCGGAGATCACGTTGAACGGACCGGCCTGTTCGATCGGTTGGCAGACCGGCGGCTCGAGCTCGGCCGGCACCTGCCTGCTCACGGGCAACGCCTTCGGCGCCTCCTACCAGCTGGGCGATGCGCCAGGTCTGGCCGTCTATCAGCTTCAGCCGGATGGCACGCTGAAAGGACAATGGACGACGATCGGTGCCCCCGGCATCGGTTCGGAGACCCTTTCTCCCAGCAAGTGATCGATACCATGCGCTTCAAATGGTTGAATGCCCTGCAAGACCTGTTTGCCGCGCCACCGGCGACGCAGGAGCGCACGCGGCTCAACATCACGAAATTCGCCTTGGGTGTCTGTCCCGGCTGCCGCGGCTTGCGCGGCGTGGCGAGCCTGCACTGCAGCCATTGCGGCAGCGCCAAGCCCGTCACCGAGGACGCCTGACTGCGCTACAAATCCGCCGCGTTGCGGCGGCCCTCGCTCTGATGAAACAAGCCAAGGCGGCCTTGTTGGGGTAGAGACAGGCAGCACGGCGTTCTCCTGGACGCCGACGAGGAGGACGATGTCATGGACATGTCAACCGAGAGCATCCTGGTCATTCTCTTCGTCGGCATCGTCGCCGGCTGGCTGGCCGGCAAGGTCGTGCGCGGCGCCGGGTTCGGCCTTCTGGGCGACCTCGTGATCGGTATCGTCGGGGCGTTCATCGCGACCTTGCTGTTCCCACGGCTCGGCATCCATCTGGGCAGCGGTATCCTCTCGGAAATCCTCTTTTCGGCGCTGGGCGCCATCATCCTGCTGCTGATCGTCGGACTGATCCGCGGACGCCGGGTCTAGCCCGCGCCGGCGCCTGCTCTTTCGTCACGCAATAGAGCCCCGTCGCGTACCCGGTCGAATCGCTCTACGCTCCCGCGAGATCACCGCCAGGATGATGGGAGGCGCGGCGTGCAGGGCGAGGCTTCGTACGATTTCATCGTGACCGGGGCCGGCTCCGCCGGCTGCGCCGTCGCGGGCCGGCTGAGCGAGGATGGCCGCTTTCGAGTGCTGCTGCTCGAAGCGGGCCCGCGCGACACCTATCCGTGGATCCACATCCCGCTCGGCTACCACAAGACCTTCAACAATCCGAAGGTCAACTGGATGTTCGACAGCGAACCGGAGCCCGAGCTCAACGGCCGCGTGATGTACCAGCCGCGCGGCAAGGTTTTAGGCGGCACCAGCTCGATCAACGGCATGGTCTATATGCGCGGCAACGCCGCCGACTACGACGAATGGCGGCAACGCGGCTGCGAGGGCTGGGACTACGACTCGGTGCTTCCCTACTTCAAGCGGGCCGAGGACAACGCGCGCGGCACCGACGAATTTCACGGCACCGGCGGGCCGCTGAAGGTGAGCGACCATCGCTGGCAGCCGACGCTCGCCAAGGCGATGCACGAGGCCGCGGTGCAGGCCGGCATCCCGGCCAATCCGGACTTCAACGGCGCCACCCAGGAAGGCGTCGGCTACTACCAGAGCACCATCAGCAAGGCGCGGCGATGGTCGAGCGCCCGGGCCTACCTGAGCGGCGCCCGGCAGCGCAAGAACCTGACGATCGCCACCGGCGCGCATGCGACGCGCGTGCTGATCGAGGGCGGTCGCGCCACGGGCGTCGAATACCGCGCGCTTGGCTCCGCAGGGACCGGCCTTGTGACGGCGCGGGCGACGCGCGAAGTCATCGTCTCGGGCGGCGTCTACGGCTCGCCGCAGCTTTTGATGCTCTCCGGCCTCGGTCCGGCGGCGCATCT
>DATHNU010000437.1:0-9891 GCA_035485695.1 Reyranella sp.
GCCGACCATGCCCATCGCCGAGCCGGAGCGGAAGCCGAACTTGCGGCCGCGCCGCATCATCAGCAGCGAGGCCGGAAAGACCGACAGCATGACACCGAAATGCTGCATGGTTATCGGCAGGTTCGCCCACATGCGCATGTCAGGCGACACGATGGTCAGCACCGCCAGCGCCGACGAGGCGAACATCAAAGTGTTGCTGCTCTGCGTCAGCGCCTGGCAGATCGCCAGCAGCGTGATGTTGCGCATCGCCCGCCGCGGCATGCCGCCGGACGCCACCGCTGTTTCCTCCGCCGTACCCGCTGTCTTTTTTACGAGGCCATCCATTGGGCGCGCACTCTAGTCGCCCACCTGCCCTGCCCCAAGCGCTTAGGCCCGAGCCCGTCCGCAGTGCAGCTATGACCTCTCGGTTTTCATGCCTCCTCTCCCCCGCTAGGGGAAGAGGCTGGGTGAGGGGGTTGCGTCCGGTCTTCTATGCCCCGTCACCTAACCTCTCCCCCTAGCGGGGGAGAGGAATATGAGATGAGCACGTGACGCTAGAAGTGAACGTAGCCTTTGCGTGGTACCCGCACCGGCCGGCCCGCGAGCGTGAGTTGCACGCCGCGCCCGCGCTTGAAGCCACCGATGTGCGTGACTTGCACACCGGCCGCACTCACCGCGGCACGCAACGCGCTCTGCTTGCGCGGCGGCACGGCAATCACGAGTTCGTAGTCGTCGCCGCCGCCCAGCACAGCGGCCCACAATTCTGGAGCCGCTGCGAGCGCACGGCGCGCTGCGGCCGACAACGGGACACGCTCGCGTTCGATCACGACGCCAAGCCGCGAGGCTTCGGCAATATGGCCAGCGTCGGCCAGCAGGCCGTCGGAGACATCGGCTGTTGCCGATGCGACGCCGACGAGGCGCGGACCCAGCGTCGTGCGGGGCAGCGGTTGCCTGAAACGCTTTTCAAGAGCCGGGCTCGCGAGATGTCCACGCGCAGCAAGCAGGCCCAGCGCGCCGTCGCCGATAGTGCCACTCACCCATAGCTGATCGCCCGCCCGGGCACCGGCGCGGCTGAGCCCGCGACCGCGCGGCACGCGACCGAACGCGGTAATGGTGACCGTGAGCGGTCCCGGCGTCACCACCGTGTCGCCGCCGCACAGCACGACGCCGTAGCGGCGCTGATCGGCCGCCAGCCCGCGGGCGAAGGCCGCGACCCAGCCTTCCGTCCAGCGCTTCGGCAGAGACAAAGAGAGCTGATAGGTGAACGGTGTCGCGCCGCCGGCCGCGAGATCGGAAAGACAGACGCGCAACGCCTTGGCGGCCACGAATTCGGGCTTCTCGTCGGCAAGGAAATGGACGCCCGACACGATCGTGTCGGTCTTGACGACCAGATCATGTTTCGGATCGGCGGGCAGGAAGGCGTTGTCGCTCTTGAGCCCGCCGGCACCCTTGAAGCCGCGGGCGAGCGGCGCGAAGTAGCGGGCTATAAGCTCGAATTCGCCGATGCGCCTGATGCGCGCCATCGATTCGCTAGCGGACGAGTTCGGCGGACCGCGCCTGGCGCGCCACGCGGTCGAGCACGGAATTGATGAAGCTAGGCTCGCCTTGATCGTAGAAGGCGTGGGCGATCTCGACATATTCGTTGATCGCCACCCGGGGCGGCACGTCTCGGCGATGCAGGAGCTCGTAGGCGCCGGCGAGCAGGATCGCGCGCACCAGCCGGTCGACGCGCTTCCAAGTCCAGTCCTCGGCCAGCGCCGCCGATACGGTCTGCTCGAGCTCATCCTTGTGCGCCACGGTGCCTTCGACGACGTCCTTGAACAGCGGCCGGTCGGCGTCGCGGCGCATGCCGCCCTCGCCCGCCTCGCCGGTGCGCACGTTCAGGAACTGCTCGATGATTTCCGCGGGCGCGTGTTCGCCCTCCTGCCATTGGTACAGAGCCTGCACCGCCGCCAGCCGCGCGGCCTGACGGCGGCTTGGCGGGGCGGTGGACTTGGGCTGGTCGCTCACGCGTTCCGCCAGCGGCGGCCGAGCGCCACCATGGCGAGGCAGGCGTGCGCTGCGTCGCCGCCCTTGTCGCCGCGGTCGGTAGCGGCGCGCGCCCAGGCCTGGTCGACATTGTTGACGGTGACGATACCGTAGCCGATCGCCATCTTCTGGTGGACCGTGAGGTCCATCAGGCCGCGCGCGCTCTCGCCGCAAACGTAGTCGTAATGGGTGGTCTCGCCGCGGATGACACAGCCCAGCGCCACGAAGCCGTCATAGCGGCCCGCGGCCAGCGCGATGGCGCCGGGGATCTCGAAGGCGCCCGGCACGACGACCCTCTCCGACTGCGCGCCGTTCTTGCTGAGCTCGCGTTCGGCGCCGGCGATCAGCGCGTCGGCGATGTCGGCATAGTAGCGCGATTCGACGATCAGGATGCGCGCGCCCTTGACGCCGTCGACCGCCGGCCGGGTCGTCGGGGTTTCCGTCCGTGTCGACATGGCTCGGCGCGTCTATGGACGTCGAGAGGGGCGGCCGGGAACCGGCTTCTGATCGACGATCTTGAGGCCGAAACCTTCCAGGCCGACCACGCTCTTCTTGCTGTTGGACAGCAGCACCATTTCCTTCACACCGATGTCGATCAGGATCTGGGCACCGACGCCGTAATCGCGCAGCTCGCCACCGGCCGGCTCGATCTTCTCGCCGGCACGACGGCGTTGCTCGGAGAGCATGACGGTGAGTGGCTCGCGGATCAGCACGATGACGCCGCGGCCTTCCTTGGCGATCTCGCGCATCGAAGCCTCGATCTCGCCGCCGCGACCAGTGTCGCGCTGGCCGAGCGCATCGGTGAAGATGTTGACGGCGTGCATGCGCACCGTGACCGGGCCACCGGTCGCGGGATCGCCCTTCACCAGGGCGATGTGCTGGGCCATCGTCACCTTGTTGACGTAGATGACGCAGCGGAAGTCGCCGCCGTAGATGCTCTCGAACGTGGTTTCGCTCAGCCGCTTGACGATCGAATCGTAACGCCGGCGATAGGCGATCAGGTCGGAGATGGTGCCGATCTTGAGGCCGTGGCGCTGGGCGAAGCTGATGAGGTCGTTGCGACGGGCCATCGTGCCGTCGTCGTTCATGATCTCGCAGATCACGCCGGCCGGGGTGAGGCCCGCCAGACGCGCGAGATCGACCGCGGCCTCGGTGTGCCCGGTACGCTCCAGGGTGCCGCCGTCGCGCGCCACCAGCGGGAAGACATGGCCGGGCGAGACGATGTCCTGCGGCCCGCAGGAGGGATCGATCGCCACCGCCACGGTGCGCGCGCGGTCGGCCGCCGAGATGCCGGTGGTGACGCCTTCCCTCGCCTCGATCGAGACAGTGAAGGCGGTCTGGTGGCGGGTGCCGTTGTTCTGCGACATCAATGCCAGGCCGAGCTGCTCGACCCGCTCGCGGGTCAGCGCCAAGCAGATCAGGCCACGTGCATGCTTGGCCATGAAGTTGATGGCTTCGGGCGTGGCACACTGCGCGGGGATCACGAGGTCGCCCTCGTTCTCGCGGTCCTCGTCGTCGACCAGGATGAACATGCGGCCCTTGCGGGCTTCCTCGATGATGTCCTCGGCCGCGGCCTTCACTTCCGAGAAAGTGATCTTCCAGGCGTCTTTTTCGAGCGCGCTCATGACTTTTCGTGCTCCAACAATCGCGCAACGTAACGCGCGAGCATATCGACCTCAAGGTTGACCCGCTGGCCTACTTTGGCCTGTCCCAGGGTGGTGACGGCCTGGGTATGTGAAATTACGTTCACGCCGAAGCGATTTCCGTCCACTTCGTTCACCGTGAGCGAGATGCCGTCCACTGCAACAGAGCCCTTGGTGGCGACGAAGCGCGCCAGCTCGGCCGGCGCCTCGAACACGAAGCGCACACTGCCGCCCTCCGGCGTCATCGACACGATCTTCCCCATGCCATCGACATGGCCATAGACCAGGTGGCCGCCCAGCTCGTCACCCAGCTTCAATGACAGTTCGAGGTTGAGGCGGCTGCCCTGCTTCCATTCGCCGAGATGGGTCTTGTCGAGGCTCTCGCCCGACACTTCGACCGCGAACCAGTCCTTGCCCTTCTCGAGCACGGTGAGGCAGCAGCCCGAGCAGGCGATCGAGGCGCCGATGGCGATCGGCGCCATGTCGTGTTTGGTGCGCACGACGAAGCGCCGATCGTCCGCCTGGCCGCCCGGGCTCAGGGAGGTGATCTCGCCGATGTCGGTCACAATGCCGGTGAACATGCTCGTACTTAAGTCCGTCTGGCCCAGGTTTCCAGCGTGTCGCCGGCCAGCGACCGCGCCGAAAGAAGGTTGAACCGGGGCGCGAAATCCAACCGGTTGAAGCCCAGTTCTCCGACCGCAGAGCGGCCGTCCCCGCCCAGCACAAGCCCCGCCCTGTAGCTGCTGATGCGGTCGACCAATCCTGCCTTTAGAAAGGACGCCGCGACCTGGCCACCGCCTTCCATCAGCACGCGGGTGAGCCCGCGCTCGCCGAGCGCCCATGCCGCCGCCGCGACATCCACCCGCCCCTCACCGTTGGCCGCGACTTCCACGACTTCCACGCCCGTCTCCTGCAAGGCCTTGCGCGACGCCGCCGGCGCGGCGGACGTACACAGCAGCCAGACCTGCACAAGCCGTGCCGTCGTAGCGAGCTTGGAGGTCGGCGCAAGGCGCGCCTTGGAATCGAGCACGATCCGAATGGGGGAACGTCCGGCAAGGCCGGGCAACCGGCAGGTCAGCTCGGGATCGTCGGCCACCGCCGTGGCTGCGCCGATCAGAATGGCATCATGGGTGGCCCGCAGGCGCTGGCCATCGGCGCGCGCGGCCTCGCCAGTGATCCACTTGCTCTCGCCCGAGGCCGTGGCGATGCGCCCGTCGAGCGAGCTGGCAAGCTTGAGATGAAAGAGCGGTCGCCCCTCCTGCACACGCAAAAGGAAGCCGGCATTGATCTCGGCCGCCAGCGCGGCGCCTTCCCCAACCTCCACGGCGATGCCCGCCGCCTTGAGCCGGGCATGGCCCTGCCCTTTCACGCGGGGATCGGGATCCTCCAGCGCCGAGACGACACGGGCGACGCCGGCCGCCACCAGGGCGTCGGCGCAGGGCGGCGTCCGGCCGTGATGCGAGCACGGTTCAAGCGTGACATAGACCGTGGCGCCCTTCAGAGCTTCGCCGGCGTGCGCGATGGCGTCGGCCTCGGCATGGGGCCGGCCACCCTCCTGGGTACGGCCGCGGGCGATCACGCGGCCATCGCGCGTGATCACGCAACCCACGGCCGGGTTGGGCCAGGTGCGCCCGAGCGATCGGCGCGCCAGCGCGAGCGCCGCGCGCATCATCTCGTCAGTCCTTGAGGTTTGTCTCGGCAAGGTCGGAGATGAACTCCTCGAAATCCTTGGCCTCGCGGAAATTACGATAGACCGAGGCGAAGCGCACATAGGCCACCGGATCGAGCGCGCGCAGCGCGTCCATCACCAGTTCGCCGATCCGCGTCGAGGGAATCTCGCTCTCGCCGGAACTCTCGAGGCGGCGCACGATGCCGTTGACCACGCGCTCGGTGCGCTCGGGATCGACCGGGCGCTTGCGGCACGCCACCTGGATCGAGCGGGCGAGCTTGTCGCGGTCGAACGCCACGCGCTGACCGTTCTTCTTGACCACCGTCAACTCGCGCAGCTGCACGCGCTCGAAGGTGGTGAAGCGCGACCCGCACGACGGGCAATAGCGCCGCCGGCGGATCGCCGAATTATCGTCGGTCGGTCTCGAGTCCTTAACCTGTGTGTCCTCGTGACCGCAGAATGGACAGCGCATCTCGTCCCCCTGGTTATTCTCTAGCTTGGCGCGTTGTCAGTCGCGGTAAATGGGAAAGCGGCTACAGAGCGCGTGAACCTTGCCACGCACTTGCTTCTCGACCTGGGCGTCACCGTCCGGGCCGTTCTTGGCGATGCCGTCGAGCACGTCGGCAATCAGGTGGCCAACCTGTCGGAATTCCGCGGCGCCGAAGCCGCGTGTCGTGCCGGCCGGCGAGCCTAGCCGGACCCCCGAGGTGATGGTGTATTTCTCCGGATCGCCCGGGATGCTGTTCTTGTTGACGGTGATGCCGGCGCGGTCGAGCACCTTCTCGGCAGACACGCCGGTCGCCTTCTTGGGGCGCAGATCGACCAGCATGACGTGGCTGTCGGTGCCACCCGAAACGATCTTGAGCCCACGCTCAGTGAGCGCCGCGGCGAGCACGCGCGCATTGTCGATGACGTTCTGGGCATAGACCTTGAAATCGGGCCGGAGCGCCTCGCCGAAGGCGACCGCCTTGGCGGCGATGATGTGCATCAGCGGCCCGCCCTGGAGGCCGGGGAACACCGCCGAGTTGATCTTCTTGCCGATGTCGGCGTCGGTCGACAGCACCATGCCGCCGCGCGGGCCGCGCAGCGTCTTGTGCGTCGTCGTCGTCACGACGTGGGCATGCGGCAGCGGGCTGGGATAGACGCCGGCGGCGACCAGTCCCGCATAGTGCGCCATGTCGACCATGAAGAAGGCACCGATCTCGTCGGCGACCTTGCGGAAGCGCGCCCAGTCGATGTGGCGCGAGTAGGCCGACGCGCCGGCCACGATCAGCTTGGGCTTCTCCTGGCGTGCCAGGGCTTCCATCTGCTCGTAGTCGATCAGGTGTGTATCGGGTTTCACGCCGTAGGATACGACCTTGAACCACTTGCCCGACTGATTGGCGGGCGAGCCGTGCGTGAGGTGGCCGCCCTGATCGAGCGCCATGCCCATGAACTTGTCGCCGGGCTGCAGCAGCGCCATGAACACCGCCTGGTTGGCCTGCGCGCCGGAATGCGGCTGGACGTTGGCGAACGAGCAGTTGAACAGCTTGCAGGCGCGGTCGATGGCGAGCTGCTCGGCCTTGTCGACCTCTTCGCAGCCGCCGTAGTAGCGCCGGCCGGGATAGCCCTCGGCATATTTGTTGGTGAGCACCGAGCCCGCCGCTTCCAGCACGGCGCGCGAGACGATGTTCTCCGAGGCTATAAGCTCGATCTGCTCGCGCTGGCGGTGCAGCTCGCCTTTCAGCACCGCCTCGATGGCCGGGTCGGCCTCGGCCAAGCTGCGCGTGAACATCGGCAGCTCTGAATCGGTCATCTCGGCAACGGCTTGACTCATGTCCTTCAACCCTTGGAAAGCTTGGCGACGCGCCCAGCGTGGCGGCCGCCTTCGAATTCGGTCGCGAGGAAGACTTTCAGCGCCTCGCGCGCCGTCTCGGATCCGATCAACCTCTGGCCGAACGCCACGACATTGGCGTCGTTGTGCTCGCGGGCGAACTTGGCCGAAGTGACGTCATGGGCGAGCGCCGCGCGGACCTTGGGGTGGCGGTTGGCCGCAATCGAGATGCCGATTCCCGTGCCGCACACCAAGACGCCGCGAGCCGCCTTGCCCTTGGCGATGGCCTCAGCCATGGCCTTGCCGAAGTCCGGATAATCGACCGATGCGGTCGAATTTGTGCCAAGATCGAGCACCTCGTGACCTGCCAGTTGCAGGTCGCGCTTAAGAATTTCCTTTAGGTCGAAGCCGGCATGATCCGACGCGACCGCGATGGCGCCCCCCGGCATCTCGACGATCGATCCCCTCTAGCTGTTGATCTTCGAGATACCATATCCGGGGCCGCGATGTCACCGTCCCCCAAAATCGTGGGAAATGGCCCACAAGACGTTGAATCGCCTCAGGAAAACCGCGGGCCACGTATAATGACCGCGGCTGGCGCGTTCGGCAGAGCGGCCGCCGACGAGAACACTGCAATGTAGCTGACGTCAAGATCGCCGCCAGCCGGGGAATGAGCAGGCACCATGAGGGGGCAATAGTTTTTTCGGGTCAGATAAACCGTCGCCCATAGGCGATGACGCCGGCCGCCACGACTTGGGCGGCAGCGGCAGTCAAGAAGGCCACGGCATAGTTGCCGGTGAAATCGCGCAGAGCGCCGAGGATGGCGGGCGCGAAGGCGAAAATCGCCTGGTTGATGGCGGTCACCAGCGCGACCACCGTGCCGACATCGGCCGGCCGGAATTCGCTTTGGGCGATCAAGGGCGGCAGCGACACGAGATTGCCCACGCCCAGGCCGAACAGCACGCAGCCTGCCGCCAGCGGCCCGATGCCCTGGCCGAACGCCAGCAGCAGCGAGCCAGCCGCCTGTATCAGGAAATTGGCCGCGGCCACGAGACGACGATCGCGATCGCCCACCAACCATCCCAACAACGTGCGCCCCAGGACAGCACAGAGGGTGACCAGGCTGATCGCCACTGCCGCGAGTCCCGCTCCGAAGTCGGGCCCGAGCCGCGCGATCAAGTGCGCAAACAAGCCGATCTGGGCGAACAGGCCCAGCGCAAAGGCGATGGAAATCGTCACGAAGCCCGGCTGTCGAAGCAGCGACCGGCGCGACGATGACGCCTGCGCGTTCGGCGCGGCAACGTCAGGGGCGCGCCGCAGGAAACGCCACACCAGCGGACAAACGACCGCGACGGTGACGCTGGCCACCACAAGCGCTGCGAGCGGCAGCCCGACGCCCGCGATCAAGGCGATCCACAGTGGGACGAAAACGATGCCGCCGACGCTGGCACCATTGAAGGCGATACTGATCGCCTTCGGCCGGTCGCGATCGAACCACGGCGCGACCATCGCATTGAGCGCGGCACCGCTCATCGCCGACCAACCTGCGCCGCTCAGCAGCAGGGCCGGTAGGAGCTGCCACACTTGCTGCGCGTTCGCCCAGGCAAGAGCGCCGGCGCCCGCAAGCACCACACCGGCGAAGGTGACCTGCCTCACGCCGAAGCGGCGATAGGCTTCGGGCAAGGCGGTGATCAGAACCGCACTGACAAGATAGTGCGCCGTAATCGCCGCCGAGAGCGTCGAGAGCGACCAGCCACGCGTTTGATGCAGGGTCGGCAGATAGACCGCGGGACCGTAGAAGCCGGCGCCCCAGCCGAACACGGCCACGACGAACGCGACCCAGACAACGCGCCAACCCTGGCGATTGACGCGCTCATTCACCGTGGCCGGCGCCACAGCACGACGAGTTCGCGACGCGTTTCGAATCCCAGGCGTTTGTACAAGGCGACGGCGCCGACATTGTCCGGCCGCACATGCAGAAACGGCACGTCGCCGCCTTCGAAGGCGAGCTGCATCAGGCGACTCGTCAGTGCCGCGGCATATCCCTTCCCTCTCGCCTCGGGATGAACGCAGATGGCGCTCAGCTCGACATGGCCCGGCACGCGCAGGCGCTCGCCCGCCATGGCGACGAGGCGATCACCCTGCCAAATGCCGAGATAGCGCCCCAGAAGCGGCGTGCGCGGTCCGAAGGGTCCGGGCTTGGCCACCGCCACGAGATCCATCATCGCCGAGATGTCGGCCATCGACAGCAACGATGCCGTGCTGTTGTTGCCGTGCGATCCGCCGCTCGCCACCATCTGCAGCATGGGAAAGCAGTCGAGCTCTTCCCAGCCGCGCGGCAAGGGCTCTTCAGCCGGGCGAAACAGGCGTGCCTCGGTATTGGCCGGCAGATCGACGGCGAGATCGGCATAGGCAGCCTCGGTCGGTTCGGCGATCGAGGAGAACGGCGCCATGTCGCGCGGGTAGTGCCGCGCCAAGCCGTTGCCGATCGCATGGCCGCGATGAGGTCCGGCGAGCGCATGCCACACCGGATTGTCGAGAATATTGATTGCCATGGCGTGCGGCGTATCATGATGGATGAAAACCGGCTCGCCGGAATCGGACTCCATCGTCACGCCCTTCATCTCGGCCCTCGACCACGACGAGTGCGAACGCGCCCGCGTGAGACGGGACCGCCGCTATGACGGTCGCTTCTTCTCGGGCGTTCGCACCACGCGCATCTACTGCCGCCCGGTTTGCCCGGTGCGGCCGGCGCAGGG
>DATHNU010000438.1:0-5034 GCA_035485695.1 Reyranella sp.
ATGATCAACATGATCGGCGGCGAATGTGACAGATGAGGCAAGGCCGATGACCACCACCACACCGCCCGAAACCGTCACCGTGATCATCGACGGCAAGACGCTGCAGATCCCCAAGGGGACGATGATCATCGAGGCCTGCAATCAGAACGGCTCCGACGTCCCGTTCTTTTGCTACCACCCGGGGCTCACCTCGCCGGCGGTCTGTCGCCAGTGCCTGGTCGACGTCAAGGGTCAGCCGAAGCCGGTCCCCTCCTGCTACACGCCGGTGGCCGACAAGATGGAGGTGATGACCCGCTCTGCGCGCGCGGTTGATGTCCGGCGGCAGATGCTGGAGTTCACGCTCGTCAACCATCCGATCGACTGCCCGATCTGCGACAAGGCCGGCGAGTGCATGCTGCAAAAGCAGTACTTCAACTGGGACGCCAAGCTGGCGCGCAACGACGGCATCAAGGTCCACAAGGAGAAGGTCGTCGACCTGGGGCCGACCATCGTCCTCGACCAGGAGCGCTGCATCCTCTGCACCCGCTGCATCCGCGTCTGTGACGAGGTGGCCCACAACCACCAGCTGGAGATGGCGGACCGCGGTGATCATGAAGTGCTGACCACGGCCCCCGGCCACAAGCTCGACAACCCCTATTCGCTCAACACCGTCGACGTCTGCCCAGTCGGCGCGCTGACCTCCAAGGACTTCCGCTTCTCGATGCGGGTCTGGGAGCTCTACACCACGCCTTCGATCTGCCCGGGCTGCGCCACCGGCTGCAACGTCGAGGTCCACCACTCGCGCGGCAAGATCCACCGGCTGGTTCCCCGCGAGAACCAGGCCGTCAACAAGCACTGGATGTGCGACGAGGGTCGCCTCACCTACAAGCGGGTGCATGCGCAGCGCCTCGCGGCGCCGGTCTCGAACGGCATCCCGGTCGAGTGGGACAAGGCGCTCGACGACGCGGGCCGCCTGCTGCGTGCGGCGCTCGACGCCAATCCGGCGGAGGTCGGCGTGGTGATGAACGCCCAGTCGACCAACGAAGATCTCTACGCGCTGGCCCGCCTGACCTTCGAGCACCTGGGGCTCGGCAAGGCCTATCTGGCCGGCCTCGATCAGGGCTGGAGCGACGACATCCTGGTCAGCGCCGACAAGAACCCCAACACCGCCGGCGCCATGGCCATCGGCGCCGGACGGCTGCGCACGCTGCTGGATCTGGCCAACGATCTGAAGTCCGGCGCGGTGACGACGCTGCTGGTGGTCGGCACGCACGGCGTGGTCGCGGCCGACGCGGCTTCGGCAGCCCTGCCGCTCGACAAGCTGAAGACGCTGGTGGTCATCGGCACGCACCGCGACGCGGTCGCCGGCGCC
The DNA here is from genome assembly GCA_035485695.1 of Reyranella sp. Lineage (GTDB taxonomy): Bacteria > Pseudomonadota > Alphaproteobacteria > Reyranellales > Reyranellaceae > Reyranella. Next base: position 1,352 of record DATHNU010000438.1, read on the forward strand.
GCGCAGGTGGCGCTGCCGCTCACCGAGTGGGCCGAGAGCGACGGGACGTTCACCAATCGCCTGGGGATGGTGCAGCGGGTGCGCGCCGCGGTCCCCCCGGCCGGCGACTCGTTGCCGGGCTGGGAGATCCTCTCGCACCTGGCGCGCAAGCTGGGCGCCACCATGGACTTCACCGAGGCCAAGACGGTGTTCGCCGAGGCCAAGACCAAGCTTCCGTTCATGAAGGACGCGGACTGGGGACGCGCCTACCTGCCGGTCCAGCTCCGCTTCGCCGGATCTCGAGGCTGACGATGGAATACGGTTCACTCGGCTTCAACGTCGTCGCGGCCCTCATCAAGATCGCCTTCATGATCATGGGCTTCTTGATGCCCGTGGCGTCGATCCTCACCTGGCTCGAGCGGCGGCAGTCGTCGATGATGCAGGATCGCCTGGGCCCCAACCGCGCCAACATCGGCCCCTTCAAAGCCTGGGGGATCACCCACTTCCTCGCCGACGCGCTGAAGTTCATGGGCAAGGAGGACTACGTCCCCGGCAAGGCCCACAAGTTCCTCTTCATGTGGGCGCCGATCATGGCGATGGCACCGGCGCTGATCGTCGCCGCCATCATCCCGTTCGGGCCGAACCTTTGTTGGGGTGAGCTCTGGCAGAAGAACCCGAGCTGCAGCCAGCCGGTCGGGCTGCAGATCGCCCACCTGGACATCGGCATCCTGTTCTATTTCGCCATCTCGTCGCTGGCGGTCTATGGCGCCACGCTGGCCGGGTGGGCCTCGCACAACAAGTGGGCGATGATGGGCGGCCTGCGCGCCACCTCGCAGATGATGTCCTACGAGGTCACGATGGGGATGGCGGTGCTCGGCTCGTTCCTCGTCTACGGGACGCTGGAGCCCGGCGCGATCGCCGATCTGCAGACGCACTTCATCAGCTTCGGCCACTACGCCTCGAGCTGGGGCATCTTCACCCAGCCGGTCGGTTTCATTCTCTTCCTGACCGCCGCCATCGCCGAGACCAAACGAACGCCCTTCGACATCCCCGAGGGTGAGCCGGAGATCATCGGCTACTTCGTGGAGTATTCCGGGCTGCGCTTCGGCCTTTTTTTCCTTGGAGAGTTCCTGGAGATCGTCACCTCCAGCGCCATCATGATCACGCTCTTCTTCGGCGGCTGGCACATGGGGAGCACGATCGACAGCTTCCTGATCCAGCACTTGCCGAACTGGATCTTCGTGGCCGCGATGGCGACCTGCTGGCTGCTGAAGGTCTTCGCCTTCTGCTCGTTCCAGCTCTTGATTCGCTGGTCGCTGCCGCGCTTCCGTTCGGATCAGCTGATGCGGCTCGGCTGGCAGCGCCTGCTGCCGATCTCGATCGCCAACGTGGTGGCGACCGCGCTCATGATTCTCTGGGCGCAGACCTGGATCTAAGGAGAAACGATGGCCGTCGGAGTCAAAGTCGTCAACCGCCCCGGGAGCCTGGCGCAGCAGGCCTACCTGCCGGCGATCGCCGAAGGCCTGGGCGTCACCTTCCGTCACTTCGTGAAGAACTTCTTCGGCAACGTGACCGGGAATCGTAAGAAGACCGACATCGCGACCATCGAGTACCCCGAAGAGAAGATCAAGTATCCGGAGCGGCACCGGGGCCTGCACCGCCTGATGTTGCGCGACGACGGCGAGGTCCGCTGCGTCGCCTGCATGATGTGCCCGACCGTCTGCCCCGCCCACTGCATCACCATCGTCCCCGAAGAGGCGCCCGACGGCCGGATCGAGAAGCGCCCCAAGATCTTCGAGATCGACGAGCTCCGCTGTGTCGTCTGCGGCCTGTGCGCCGAGGCCTGCCCCTGCGACGCCATTCTCGACAAGGAAGAGCTGATGTCGCGCGGGACCACCTCGACGGCGATCCAGGGCGGCGCGGGCGCCTTCTGGCGCGAGAAGGTCGCCGGCGCACCGCAGACACCCCCGTCCGGCGACGTTTTCCCCGCCGGCCCGCCCCGCGGCCCAGTCACCTAGAACCAACGCCGGCGTCCGACCCTGGACGCCGAAGTCAGACCCCGAAATCGGCCAGCACGTCCGTGACCTCGGCGTCGGTCGGCCGGGGTGCGTACAGAACGCTCGAGGGCACGACGATGAAGGTCTGCTCCAGCGGGTTGAGATCGTGCACGCGGCTCACGGTCGTCGGTCGGCCGCGCGTGAGAAGCGCGCTCAGCCCCTGCGCCAGGAGGTGGAGCGGCAAGTAGAGCGGGCCGAGCAGGTCGTGCTGGCGCGTGTGGGCGAGCTCGTGCGCCAGGGTGAGGCGCGCGGCGGTCGTCGGCCCGTCGACGACGCCGGGGCGATGGAGGATCGCGTGGCCCAGCGTCACGGCCCCCACCCAGTCGAGCCCCAGCCCGGAACGAATCGGGTAGAGCCACCCCACCGCGGCCGGTCCGCCCACCCGTCGGGGCAGCCGGCCGCCGCTCGCCATCCACCCCGCCAGGTGACCGAGCAGGTTCGTGGGCAGCGTCCAGAGGGCGCGCACCGCACGCACCAGCGGCGCCTGACGGCGCGGGCGCGGCCGGCACAGATGACCAACGAGCATTCCGATCTCAGTGCCGGCGAACGGGCGTCAGTTGTAGGTGGCCGAGAAGAGAATCGACAGACCGCTGGCCGACCAGGTCAGGCCGGGCGTGTTCTTGTCCTTGAGCGACGCGGCCATCAATTCGCCGGCGATGCCGAGCCCCCAGTCGCGCGAGACCCACCACTCCTTGCCGACCATGAAGTCGAAGGCGGCGCCCGATCTCGACGAATCGACCCGGACGCCGTTGCCGTCGTTGGCGCCGAAGGCGGCCAGCCCGAACGTCGCCGACAGGTAGAGGTTGCACCGCTCGAAGTAGTAAGCCAGCCCGGGGCCGAAGGCGCCGACGCCGAGCTCGCCGAGATCGCTGGTCACGCTGGTGCCGTCCATCTGCTTGTCGGGATTGGCGGTGTCCGTGCCGAAGAAGGCGCCGTAGAGGATCAGGTTGTGCGCGATGACGCCGCCGACGGCGACACCCGAGGAGATCCCGCCGCCCGCATAGTTCGTCTTGACCCCCGCCTGCTTCGACGAGAAGCCGGTGGCGCTGATGCCGACGTGCACTTGGAGAAAGAATCCGTCGTGCGTGTGGAAGCTCTCCATCGGCTCCGCCGGCGCGGACGCAAGCGGATAACCGGGCGGCGGCTGGTAGCCATAGGGCATCGGACGATAACGGTGGTGATAGTAGTAGTACGGCGCCGGCGGGCCGTACCCGGGCACGCCGTATCCATAGCCGGGTGCCGGCTCGACCGGCGGCGGAGGTTGAGGCGCGGGCGATGCCTCGGGCGGAACAGAGGGTGCAGGAGCCGCCGGCGGCGAAGCCGCGACCGGAGGTGCAGCCGCGATCTGGGCGCGCGCGGCAGGAGCAACAAGCAAGCCGAGCACGAGGACGAGGGGGCGATTCATTTTCATCGGGCGTCGATTTTCGGTCTGGCTCATCACGTTGTCCATCCCGCGTCGCAGCAGGTCTTTGTTGCTCTCGGCCCGAGCGCAATCACGCTTGACCGCTGCGATCCGAACGACCATGCTGATTGAGAACCTTCTGCGCGGTACGACACGAAGAGAGATTCTTTTCCCTACAAGAACGCACTAGGGAGCCGCCACTGACCGATGGATGTGCACGCCCGCCAGTCGGGAAGCCCGATGCG
>DATHNU010000439.1:0-4400 GCA_035485695.1 Reyranella sp.
CTGTTCGGCCTGGAGAACGTGATCCTGAGCCCACACATGGCCGGCGTCACCAAGGAGGCGAGCGATCGCATGGCGACCACCGCCATCGAGAACATTCTAAGCGTCTTCGACGGGCATCCCATCGCCGCGCACGTCGTGAACAAGGAAGTGCTGGGCTGACCTCATGCCTCCTCCCCCGTCTTGCTCTCCTCTCATTTTCCTCTCCCCCGCTAGGGGGAGAGGTTAGGTGAGGGGGCATCGAAAGGCCGTGCGCAACCCCCTCACCCAGCCTCTCCCCCTAGCGGGGGAGAGGAGGCATGAAAAGATGAAATGATGAGAAGGTCGCGAGGTCGACCTAGTCGCCCGTCAGATCCTCGATCTCGTCGTCGGTCGGGAAGCGGCCGGTCTTGCTGCGGGTGTATTTGAGCGTGCCGTCGACGGTGACGTCGAACTGGCCGGATTTGCCGGGGCGCAGCTCGATGTCGGCTGGCCCCCGCTTCTGGAGGTGATCCCTCACACGGAGGGCCTGCGGCTTATAACCTCAAGCGCCGCAATATTCGATCAGCACTTTCATCTCATTAAGGTGGGACGCTAAGCTCGTCCCAGCAAGGGGGATTTTCGATGAAATACGGACCGCTCGGCCGCTCGGGCCTGATCGTGAGCAGGATCTGCCTCGGCGGCAATTCGTGGGGCGCCAAGGGCCGCCGGGGCTGGGGCAAGTTCGACGAGGCCGAGGCGCCGGCCTACTTCAAGCGCGCGCTCGATGTCGGCATCACCTTCTTCGACACCGCCGACAACTACAATGCCGGCCGCTCCGAGGAGATCATGGGCGCCACGCTCATGAAGATGGTCAAGCGCGAGGACATCGTGCTGTCGACCAAGGTCGGTATCCGCCAGAGCCCGGTCGCCAACGATGTCGGCACCGGCCGCAAGCATCTGATGGCCTCGATCGACCAGCAGCTCCGGCGCCTGCAGACCGATTACATCGACGTCTATCAGGTGCACCGGCTCGATCCGCACACGCCGATGGAAGAGACCATGTACTCGCTCGACCAGCGCGTGCGCTCGGGTAAGGTCCGTTACATCGGCGGCTCGACCATGCCGGCCTACAAGTTCGCCCAGATGATCATGATCGCCGACTGGAAGGGCTATGCCCGGCCCATCGCGATGCAGAATCTCTACAACATGATCCAGCGCGAGGAAGAGCGCGAGATGAACCGGCTGTGCCAGGAGCAGGGCGTGGGACTCATCCCCTATTCACCGCTGGCGCGCGGCTTCCTCGCCGCCAACCGCAGCAAGGAAGGCGGCGGCGCCACCGAGCGCTCGAAGAACGACGCGCAGGTGCAGGCCGGCACCTACCGCGACTGCGACTGGGAGATCGCCGAACGGCTGAAGAAGGTCGCGGTTGCCAAGAACGCCTCGCCGGCCCAGACCGCGCTCGCCTGGCTGCTCAGCAAGCCCTACATGGGCTCGCCGATCATCGGCGCCACCAACCTCGACCAGCTCACCTCGGCCGCCCAGGCGACCGAGTTCGCCATCACGCCGGACGAATCGAAGATGCTCGAGGAGCCGTATCAGTTCCGCGTTTCGCCGCCGAACTGACGCTTCTTGAGCGAGTTCTGTTTCGACAGAATCACCTCACCCTGAGGAGCGCACGAAGTGCGCGTCTCGAATCGCGCGGGGTAACCCCCGCGCTGTGGTGGGCAACGAGAAGGTCGGTGGCCCACCCTTCGAGACGCATCGCTACGCGATGCTCCTCAGGGTGAGGTGGTGCTATTCCGCCGCCTCGACGCGGCGGGTAATGGGCGCGACCCGGGCGGCGCAGTACTTGAATTCCGGAATCTTGCCGAACGGGTCGAGCATCGGATTGGTGAGCGCGTTCGCCGGGCTTTCGTTGAAGCAGAACGGCATGAACACCATGCCGTCGGCCACCTCGCGGTCGGCGCGCAGGATCGCCTCGACAGTGCCGCGCCGGGTCTCGACCGTGATCATGTCGCCGATCGAGAGACCGCGGCGCTGGATCTCGTAGGGGTTCATGGCGGCGATGCCCTGCGGCTCGATCGCGTCGAGCACGCCGGCCCGTCGCGTCATGGCGCCGGTATGCCAGTGCTCGAGCATGCGGCCGGTCGTCAGCACCAGCGGATATTCCTCGTCCGGGACCTCGTCGGGCGGCAGCAGGTCGGCCGGCACGATGCGGCCCCGGCCGTCGGTGGTCGGGAAGCCCGAGGTGAAGACGATCTCGTTGCCCGGCACGTCCGGACCGTCGGCCGGGTAGATGACCGAGCCCTCGCGATCGACACGCTCCCAGGTGATGTGCTTCAGCGACGGCATGACCTGCATCATCTCGGCATAGACGTCGGAAACCTCGGCATAGTTCCAGTCGAGACCGATGCGCCGGGCGATGTCGACGATCAGCTCCCAGTCCTGCCGCGCGTCGCCCGGCATATCGAGCGCCGGCCGGCCCATCTGGACCTGACGGTTGGTATTGCTGTAAGTGCCGACCTTCTCGGCATGGGCCGAAGCCGGCAGCACGACGTCGGCGTGCCAGGCCGTCTCGGTGAGGAAGATGTCCTGCACCACGAGATGGTCGAGCATCGCGAGTGCGGCACGCGCGTGATGCTGGTCGGGATCCGACATCGCCGGATTCTCGCCCATGATGTACATGCCCTTGATCTGGCCGGCATGGATGGCGTCGACGATCTCGACCACGGTCAGGCCGCGCTTGGGATCGAGCGTCTGGCCCCAGAAATTCTCGTACTGGCCGCGGATGTCGACGTTCTCCACTGACTTGTAGTCGGGGAAGAACATCGGGATCAGGCCGACGTCGGAGGCGCCCTGGACGTTGTTCTGGCCACGCAGCGGATGCAGTCCGGTGCCCGGCCGCCCGACATGGCCGGTGATCAGCGCCAACGCGATCAGGCAGCGCGAATTGTCGGTGCCGTGGGTGTGCTGGGAGATGCCCATGCCCCAGAAGATCATCGACCGTTCCGAGGTGGCATAGGTGCGCGCCACGCCGCGCAAGGTCCCGGCATCGATGCCGCACACCGGCGCCATCGCCTCGGGGGAGAAATCCTTGACCTTCGCTTTGAGCGCCTCGAAGCCTGAGACGTTGGCCTGGATGTATTGCTCGTCGTAGAGTTTCTCCTCGATGATCGTGTGGATCAGCGCATTCAGCATCGCCACGTCGCTGCCCGCCTTGAAGCGCAGCGAATAGGTGGCATGACGCATCAGATCCTGGCCGCGCGGATCGATGACGATCAGCTTGGTGCCGCGCTTGGCCGCCTGCTTGAAGTAGGTCGCGGCGACCGGATGGTTGGTCGTCGGACGGGCGCCGATGACCATGACGCAATCCGCCTTCAGGGCATCCGTGAACGGCGCCGACACCGCACCGGAGCCGACGCCTTCCAGCAGGGCGGCGACCGAAGAGGCATGGCACAGCCGGGTGCAGTGATCGACGTTGTTGGTTTCGAAGCCGGTCCGCACCAGCTTCTGGAAAAGGTAAGCCTCCTCGTTGGAGCCCTTGGCCGAGCCGAAGCCGGCCAGCGCTTTGCCGCCATGCTCCGTCCTGATCTTCACCAGACCGGCGGCGGCGCGCTCCAGCGCCTCCTCCCAGGTGGCTTCGCGAAAGATCGTCAGCGGATCGACGCCGCGCAGGTCGATCTCGCCCGATTTGGGCGCATCGTCGCGCCGGATCAGCGGCTTGGTCAGCCGGTCGGGCGACATCGCATAATCGAAGCCGAAGCGACCCTTGACGCACAGCCGGTTCTCGTTGGCGAAGCCGTTGCGGCCGTCGATCTGGACGATCCTGTTGTCCTTGACGGCGACGCTGGTCTGGCAGCCGACGCCGCAGAACGGGCAGAGCGAATCGACGATCTTGTCGACTTCCTGGACGACGCGGGTCTTGCCGGCCTTGTCCATCAAGGTCTTCTCGAACAGCGCGCCGGTGGGGCAGGCCTGCACGCACTCGCCGCAGGTCACGCAGGTCGACAGACCCATCGGGTCGTGCATGTCGAAGACGGGGATCGTATGGCCGCCGCGGTCGGCCATGCCGATCACGTCATTGACCTGCACCTCGCGGCAGGCGCGTACGCAGGCGCCGCAGGCGATGCAGGCGTCGAGGTTGACGGCGATGGCGGGATTGGTGATGTCGAACTCGGCCGTCTCGTGGCCGTCGAACTTACTGGCGAAGCGTTCGCTGCCGCCGATGCCCATCGACGACGCCCATTGCCAGAAATTCGACTGGTTGTCGGGGCCGGCATCGGCCGACCGCATGTTGCTGGCCAGAAGCTCGAACACCATCTCGCGCGACTTCTTCGCGCGCTCGGTATCGGTCTTGACCACCATGCCGGCGGCCGGCTTGCGGATGCAGGAGGCGGCCAGCACCCTCTCGCCGCCGATCTCGACCATGCAGGCGCGGCAGT
>DATHNU010000440.1:0-4638 GCA_035485695.1 Reyranella sp.
CCTCGCGCCGCGCGACGAGTCGGATCGCCTGCAGGTCGGTGCCGGCGTCGGGTTCGGTCAGCGCCAGGCCGCCGCGCACCTCGCCCGAGGCGAGCCTGGGCAGCCAGCGCCGCCTTTGCGGTTCGGTTCCGAACTTCTCGATGGCGAGCGCCAGCATGAGGTGGGAGTTGAAGATGCCGGTGAGCGCCATCCACACCGACGACACGCGCATCACGATCTCGGCATAGGTGCGCGCCGGCAGGCCGAGGCCGCCATAGTCGGGGCTCACCGTGGCACCGAACAGGCCGAGCTCCTTCATCTGCTCGACGAGCTCGGCCGGCCAACGGTCGGCATGGTCGAATTCCTTGACCCTGGGCGCCACCTCGCGTTCGACCCAGCGGTCGATGGTGGCCAGAAGCTGCGCTTCGTCGGCCTTGTCGATCACCGCCATCCATTTCCTCCCGCACACTGTCGGTCCAACCTGAAAAGCTAGTCTGCGGGTGTCAACATTTCCCCCCGAGACGTATGCAATCTCCGCTTGAATAAGATACATAGATATGCAATCAGAATTTGACGGGGATCTTGATCGCGGCGATGGACGCGGGCCGCGGTGCGACGTTGGGGTCGGCCATGCGGACAGCATCGATCAGATCGCGTCCGTCGACTGACGCAGCGAAGAAGAAGTGATGCTGACGGGGACCGCTCAGTCTCACCGGGAGCGGTCACCGCCAGCACCACTCGTGCTGGCATCCGGCGCTCCTGCCGGATGAATGCCGTGGGAGACGTCAAATGAGCGAGAAACCATCGAAGCCAAACCCAAAACTGCCGGCTAAGTCCGAGATGGGCACCGGCAACATCTCACCGGCCTTCAAAGTCCACGTCCAGCGGACGAAAAAGCCGGCGAAGTCCGAGATGGGCGGTGGCAACATTTCGCCGGCTTTCAAAGCCCACGCAAAGTCTTCGATCGGCGGTGGACTGATCGCACCGTCGCTTATGAAGCATCTCCATAGGTAGGGAGGTAGAGATGTTGTCTCCGGGACGATCCGACAGCGTCGTTCAGTTCTACCGGATCGTTCCGGAGGCAATACCGCCGATGCCAGCCGATGCGTCGGCGCTCGGCACGCTGCCCTTCGCGGCCTACCAGTACTGCGAGGCGATCCGCGCCGCGTCGTCATTCGGCTGGTACATCTTCCCGATGGACGACATCCACCTGCGCTGGGACGGCGCCGAAGCTCGCTACAGCGACGGCGGCGAGTGGCAGTTTCTCGACAGCCTATCGCTCGCCGGCGACTCGCTTGAGCGCTGGAACAGGTACGCACCGGACAATTTGAAGGATAGGCCGCCGCCGTACCTGTCAAATCTGTTCGTGCCTGGCCTGGTGCAGGTCTGGTCGGGGCTGCTGATCGGTTCGGATGCGAACTGGAGCATCCATGTGCGGCCCCCGGCGAACCTCGTCCAGAGCCCTGCCTATGCCTGCTACGAGGCGATCATCGAGACCGATCAGTTCAGGCCCTGTCCGCTGTTCATCAATCTCCGACTGATCGCGACCGACCGCGAGATCGTGCTGCCGCGAACGAAACCGCTGTTCCAGGTCCAGCCGGTTCCCCGCGGCTCCTATGCCGGGCTGGGGAAGGCATTCGACGTCATCGACATCGCCGACATGACCGACAACGATTGGGACGGTGTGCGGGACACGGTCCGAAGCTCGGACCCAAGCGACCCCGATCACAGGATCGGATCATATGCCGCTCGCACTAGACGCCGAGCAAGGCAGGACAGCGAATGAACCGTGATTTCAGAGCCTTGATCGGTGCCAGTGTGCTGTCGTCCGCCGGCTCGCTGCCGCTCCACCTCGCGCCCCTGATCGTCGCCGTGGTGGTGACCGACGGACGGATGTCCGTGGCCGACGCGGGCTGGGTCGCCACCGCGGTCCTGCTCGGCACGCTGGCGACGGCGATCCTGCTGCCGCTGCTCGATGTGCGGCTGATCACCCGGCCGTTTGCGACCATGCTGGCCGGCACCCTGTTGTTCGGCCTGTTGCTGAGCAGCTTGCCGGGGCTGCTGCTTGTCGGTTGGTTCATCGTCGGCATCTGCTGCGGCGGCTTCCAATATCTCGGCACGAGCACGGCAGCCACGCATTCGCGGCCGGCGTTCGCCTTCCCGATCCGGCTCGGCACCGTCCTGTGCATCGCCGGCCTGACCGTGGCGGCCGTCCGATTCTTCGAGACAGGCTCGTATCTGGTCATGCTGTTCGTGCTGGCCGCCGTGCTCGGCCTGATCACCGCTGGTGGCATCGTCCTGTACGGTCCGCTGAAGTCTCGCCCGCCCACTGTCGACCGCGATCCGGCCAGCCCGCTGAGATATCTCGCGCTCGCCATCGTGTTCGTGCTGTTTGTCGGCCAGACCGGATTGCTGGCTTACGTCGTCCAGCAGGCCGGCACGCGGGGAATCGGCTTGGGCGGCGCGTTCTGGGCATTGGCGATGATGAAGGTGGGCGCCGGCCTGTGCCTGCTGCTGCTGGCCCGCAGCGGGCTGCAGAACCGTCAGAACCCGCGTTTCGTCGAGCTTGGCATACTGCTCGCCGGCGGCAATTTTGTCGTGGCGACGACGACGAGCCTGCCGTTGTTCTTCGCCGGCCTGCTCGGCCTCGAACTCGGCTTCAACCTGCTGTCGGCTCGCCTGCAAGCCACGGCGGCCGACATCGCTCCGTCGTTCGCCGGCAAGTGGCTCGTCGCCACGATCCTGCTCGGCGCAGCGGCCGGTCCTGCCCTGCACGGTCTCGCCCTCCGGCTCGATGCCAATGCGGCTTTCATCGTATTCGCCATGGTTTCAGCTCTTGTGCCCGTAATCTTGCTCGGGAGGTCCCATTTTCGACTTCACTTCAACTAAACGTGGCTGATATTTGTCGACCTGACACCGAACCGCGCCCCGACTTGGGCGTGGATTGAGCCAAATCTTCGCCTGGATGCTCCTGACGAAGGACGCCGCCGGCGAGATCGAATTCGATGCAGCGTCGTGCCGAGCTGCGCTCGCCGGCCGCCGGGCCGGTGCCGCAAAGCCCTCTAGGCGCGCTTGCGCCGCTCATGCATCATTGGTCGAGGGAGCATCGTCGATACTAAGGAACAAGACATGAGGAGGCGCGAATTCGCTGCTGCGCTGGGCACGCTGCCGCTCGCCGCGCGGGCGCTTGCGCCGTCGGCACGGGCAGAGGGCGACGACTGGCCCCAGCGCAGCGTGCGCATCGTCTGCCCGTTCACGCCCGGCGGCTCGCAGGACAACATCGCACGCCGGCTGGGCGGCAAGCTCGGCGAGTATCTCGGTCAGTCCTTTGTCATCGACAACCGCAGCGGCGCCAGCGGGTCGATCGCCGCCGACAACGTCGCCAAGGCGGCCCCCGACGGCTATTCGGTGCTGCTCGGCAACATCGGCAGCCACGCGCTGGTGCCGCATCTCCTCGCCAAGCCGCCCTACAACCCTTTCACCGACTTCGAGACCGTCGTGTGGATCGGCACGCAGCCCAACCTCCTGTGCTGTCATCCTGGCTTCATGCACGACACCGTCCCCAAGCTGATCGCCGCCGCCAAGGCCGAGCCCGGCAAATACCAGTATGGCGGCTCGGGCATCGGCACCTCGCCGACGCTTGCCATGGAGCTGTTCAAGCAGAAGACCGGCGCCGACCTCACCCTTGTCAGCTATCGCGGCGCTTCCGCCTCGATGGCCGATGTCGTGGCAGGCCACCTGCCGCTCTGTGTCGCCAACATCGATTCGCTGATGAGCCAGGTGAGTGCCGGCAAGCTGAAACCCGTCGCCTCGACCGGGGCCCAGCGCTCGCCGGTGGCGCCCGACACGCCGACCTTCGCCGAAGCGGGCTACCCCGACCTCGTGGTCACATCATGGTCACTATGGGCCGTGCCGACCGGCACGCCGGCCAAGGCCAAGGAGAAGCTCAAGGCCGCGACCGAGCGCGCCCTGCAGTCGGCCGACGTCATCGACAGCATGCGCCAGGGCGGCTTCGAGCCCGGCGTCCTGCCGCCTGCCGAAGCCGATGCCTTCATCAAGGCCGAATACAAGCGTTGGGGCGAGGTCATCCGTGCCGCGGGCATCCAGCCGCAATAAGCATCTGGTCCCCGACCTGCTGGCGCCAGGGCTCGACCTGGTGTTCTGCGGCACTGCGCCCAGTCCCGCGTCGTTCAAGGCGCGCGCCTATTACGCCAATCCGGGCAACGCCTTCTGGCCAACGCTGAACGCCGTCGGCCTCACGCCGGAGCGGTTCTCGCCCGATCGCTATTCCGAGCTGCTGATGCTGGGCATCGGTCTCACCGACCTCAACAAGACCGAGTACGGCTCCGACCACGAGCTTTCTGCCCAGGCCATGGATGCGCGCGCGTTGCACGCCAAGCTGCGCCGCTTCCAGCCGGCCGCCATCGCCTTCACCAGCAAGAACGCCGCGTCGCTGGCGCTTGGCGTCAAAGCGCCGGCCTACGGCCGGCAGGCCGAGCTGCTGGAAGGCGCGGTCGTCTTCGTTCTTGCCTCGCCGTCCGGCCGCGCCCGCTCCTTCTGGACGCTCGCGCCGTGGCGCGACGTCGGAACCTTCGTCGCCGAGCGCCGGCAGAGACGCGAGCGCGCGGCATGAGAACGCGCAGCATGAGATTGGGGCGC
>DATHNU010000441.1:0-2929 GCA_035485695.1 Reyranella sp.
GCGCTCGATGACGCGGCTCAGCCCGCCGGTCTGGCGCTCGAGATGGAAGCGCAGCGACAGCGCGTGGAGATGGCCGAAGACTTCGAGGGCGAGGTTGCGGATGGCGCGCTGCGAGACCGGCGCGAACACCGCATCGCGGATTTCGCCCACCGCCTGCGCCAGCACCCGCGCCGCGCCATAGGCGAGGATAAGGACGATCGGCACCGCCACGGCCTGCGCCGCCGCCGTACCCAGGGCGTCGACAGTCTGCTTGTAGAGGATCGGAACGTAGACGTTGACGAGCTTGGCCAGGATCAGCATGGCCAGTGCAATGACGACGCGGGTGCGCAGCCCCGTTTCACCCTTTGGCCATAAATGCCGGGCAAGAACGCCCAGAACTGCCCCGGTGCGTGCCAAGCCGAGCTTCGGAATGCGATCGTTGGCAGGAGGCGACATGGACGAAAGGGGCCTTTGGCGGCGCGCAAGTTCAGTGGCGTAGGGAGCGTGGGCCTTCTATCGTGCCGGCAAGGCCGAAGTAAGCCCCCCTTTTGGAAGGGATTTCATGAGTTTTCGTAGGGCCTTCATTGGTTTTGCCCTGGGCTTGGCCGTGCCGGGGGCGGCGCTCGCCCAGGAAGCGCGGCAGATCGAGCTCGGCTACGAGATCACTTTTGCCGGGATCAGTGGCTTTCGCATCGACGTGACGGCGCGCTTCAACGGCGCGACCTACGACGTCGAAAGCAGCACCTTCAAGGTGGGAACCTTGAAGGCCATGACCATGAACTATGTCGGCCGCAACCGCGCCTGGGGCGGCTTCTCGCCCCAGGGCGCCCGGCCGTCCGCCGGCTCGCTCTCGATCATGGTGGGCGACACGCCGCGCACCTGGCTCGCCCAGTATGGCGCCAGCGGCTTCCTGCAGGAGACCCACACGCCGGTCTGGAAACCCACGCCGCAGCAGGTGATCCCAGAAACCGACAAGCAGGGCTCGCTCGACCCGCTGTCGGCGGCACTCAGCGTCGGCCTGGCCGGCGACGCCGCCTGCGACAAGCCGGTGCGCACCAACGACGGCAAGCGCCGCATCGACATCATCTTCCGCAAGATCGGCATGGAGCCCGCCGCCACCACCGGCATCGCGGGCGCGCAGGGCGACGTGCTGGTCTGCGAGATGTACACCAAGCGCGTGTCGGGCGAGTTCGACGAGGCGCCGAAGGAAGCCGAGACCGAACGCGAGCGGCCGATCAAGATCTGGCTGGCCCGCTTCGACCAGACGCCGATGCGCTATCCCGGCAAGCTCGAGGCGCAGACTTTGTTCGCCACGATCCGCGGCAAGATCCTGTTCTTCCGCGAGCGTCCGCTGACGCAGGAAGAAAGCCAGGCGATGCGGCATTAGGGGGTCGACGGGCACGAGCATGGTCGACACGCATACGCCACAACATTGCTCAGGACTGTCAAGCGCTCTTGCCGGACCGCGGGCCTCCAGGCCCGCTCATGATCTTCGCTGGAGCGCGCAACTCCAGTTGCGCTCAGGCTCATGAGAAGATGCGCCACTGGAGTGGCGCGCTCCCAGCGATGAGCGGGCCTGGAGGCCCGCGGTCCGATAAGACTAAGCCGCGCGTTTGTGGCTGCGTTGGCGGAGGATGGAGAGGATCTCGGCGGCGGCGGCGGGGATGTTGGTGCCGGGGCCGTAGATCGCCGCGACGCCGGCCTTCTTGAGGAAGTCGTAGTCCTGAGCGGGGATGACGCCGCCCACCACGACCAGAACTTCCGAACCGCCCTGCTTGGCGAGTTCGTCGATGAGCTGCGGCACCAGGGTCTTGTGGCCGGCCGCCTGGCTCGATACGCCGATCACATGCACGTCGTTCTCGATCGCGGCGCGCGCGGCCTCCTGCGGCGTCTGGAACAGCGGGCCGATATCGACGTCGAAACCCAGATCGGCGAAGGCCGTGGCGATCACCTTGGCGCCGCGGTCGTGGCCGTCCTGACCCATCTTCACGACCATGAGACGCGGCCGGCGGCCCTCCTCCTCGGCGAAGGAGGCGATGTCGGTGCGGATGCGGTCGAGGCCCTGATCGCCCTCCCATTCGCCGGCATAGACGCCGGAGATCGAGCGGACGGTGGCCTGGTAGCGGCCATAGACGCCTTCCAGCGCCGAGGAGATCTCGCCCACCGTCGCGCGCGCGCGCGTCGCCTCGATCGAGAGCGCCAAAAGGTTGCCGGCGCCGCTGCGCGCGGCCTCGCCCAAAGCCTTCAACGCCGCCACGCACTTGGCCTCGTCGCGGCTCTTGCGGATCTTGTCGAGACGCGCGACCTGCGATTCGCGGACGACGTCGTTGTCGATGTCCAGAACCTCGACGGCCGTGGCGTCCTTGGGCTGGAACTTGTTCACGCCCACGATCACGTCCTCGCCGCGATCGATCCTGGCCTGGCGGCGCGCCGAGGCCTCCTCGATGCGCATCTTGGGCATGCCGGCCTCGACCGCCTTGGTCATGCCACCCAGCGCCTCGACCTCGGCGATCAGCTTGCGCGCCTCGACGATCATGCTGTTGGTGAGCGATTCGACATAGTAGCTGCCGGCCAGCGGATCGACCGTCTTGGTGACACCGGTCTCGTGCTGCAGGATGAGCTGCGTGTTGCGCGCGATGCGCGAGGAGGTGGGCGTCGGCAGCGCGATCGCCTCGTCGAAGGAATTGGTGTGCAGCGATTGCGTGCCGCCCAGCACCGCGGCCATCGCCTCGTAGGCGGTGCGGATCACGTTGTTGTAGGGGTCCTGCTCGGTGAGCGACACGCCCGAGGTCTGGCAATGGGTGCGCAGAGAGAGCGAATCGGCCTTCTTGGGCTCGAACGGCTTGATGAGCTCGGCCCACAGGAAGCGCGCGGCGCGAAGCTTGGCCACTTCCATGAAGAAGTTCATGCCGATGCAGAAGAAGAACGACAGGCGCGGCGCGAAGGCGTC
>DATHNU010000442.1:0-15953 GCA_035485695.1 Reyranella sp.
AAGCGCGCCTCGGCGCCCGTGATCTGCTCGGTGATGTCGAGCAGATAGCGTGAATTGAACCCGATCTCGAGCGCGGCCGCCTTGTATTCGACCTCGATCTCCTCGGTGGCGCTGCCGGCGTCGGGGCTGGTGGCCGACAGGATGACCACGCCCTTGGCGACCGCGAGCTTGATGGCGCGCGACTTCTCGGTGGAGATGGTCGAGACGCGGTCGACGGCGTGGGCGAATTCCTTGCACGGCACGTTCAGGACCTTGTCGTTGCCGGTCGGGATGACGCGCTCGTAGTCGGGGAAGGTGCCGTCGATCAGCTTGCTGACCAGGGTGACGTTGCCGGTGGCGAAGCGGATGCGGGTGTCGCTGAGCTCGATATCGACCGAGCCGTCGCTTTCGTCGAGGAGCTTGCGCACCTCGCCCACGGTCTTGCGCGGCACGATCACACCCGGAATGTCCGCGGCGCCCTTGGGCAGCGGCACTTCCACCCGGGCCAGCCGGTGGCCATCGGTGGCCACGCCGCGCAGCACCTGGGTGCCGTTCGAGGTGGCGGAATGGAAGTAGATGCCGTTCAGGTAGTAGCGGGTCTCCTCGTTGGAGATGGCGAACCGCGTGCGGTCGATGATGCCCTTGAGGTCGGTCGCCGGCAGCTGGAAGCGGTGCGGCAGGTCGCCTTCGGCCATCGCCGGGAAGTCGGCGGGCGGCAGGCACTGCAGCGTGAAGCGCGAACGGCCGGCCCGGATCACCAGCGAGCCGCCGTCGGAGGCGGTCTCGAGCTCGACCTGCGCGCCGTCCGGCAACTTGCGGACGATTTCGTAGAGCGTATGCGCCGGCGCCGTGGTCGAGCCCGCCTTGGCCGCACTTGCCTCCACCGATTCGGTGATGGCGAGGTCCATGTCGGTCGCCGCCAGGCTGAGGCGTCCTTTCTGCGCGGTGATCAGGACGTTGGACAGGATCGGGATCGTGTTCCGCCGTTCGACCACACTCTGCACGTGAGCCAGCGCCTTCAGAAGGGCTGCCCGTTCGATCGTCAGTTTCATGTTTTGATCGCTGTAACGAGGGGCCAAAAAAGCGGTTCAGACACCCCGTTTCGCAGGCCTCAAAAGACCATTGCGGAACGGTCTGGGACTATAGCACGCCGAGCCTAGGCGGGAAGCAATTTCGCTCGAAATTTGAGGCTCTTAACCCGCAATATACCAAGCAAAAAGGGGCCCCGTCGGGGCCCCTTTCATGCACCGTGTCGAGGATTCGTCAGCCCTGCAACTGGCGCTTGAGCAACTCGACATCCTCTGCAATCGAAAGGTCGGAGATCTTGAGCTCCTCGATCTTGCGCACGGCATGCATGACCGTGGTGTGGTCGCGATTGCCGAAGCGCTTGCCGATCTGCGGCAGGCTGAGCGTGGTGAGCTGCTTGGCGAGGTACATCGCTACCTGGCGCGGGCGGGCGACCGAGCGGGCACGCCGCGGCGAGCTCATCTCGGCAAGCTTGATGTTGTAGTGCGCCGCCACCCGCTGCTGGATCTCGTCGACCGTCACCTTGCGGTCGGCCTGGCGCAAGAGGTCGTGCAGCACGTCCTGCGCCATCTCGACGGTGATCTCGCGGCCGATCAGCTGGCCGTGGGCGACGACGCGGTTGAGCGCCCCCTCGAGCTCGCGGATATTGGTGCTGATCTTGTGGGCCAGGAACTCCAGCACCGCTGTCGGTACCGGCACGCGCGCATTCTCCGCCTTGGTCTGCAGGATGCTGAGCCGCAGCTCGTAGGTCGACGAGTGGATATCGGCGACCAGCCCGCTGCCGAGCCGCGAGCGCATGCGCTCCTCGATGTCCTGCAGCTCGCTGGGCGGCTTCTCCGAGGAGAGCACGATCTGCTTGTTCTGCTCGACCAGCGAATTGAAGGTGAAGAAGAACTCGTCCTGGCTCGCCTCCTTGCCGCAGATGAACTGGACGTCGTCGACCATCAACACATCGACGTTGCGGAACAGTTCCTTGAACTGGCCGGTATTCTTGGTGCGCAGCGCCTGGATGAAGCGGTTCACGAAGCTTTCGGCCGTGAGATAGAGCACCCGCGTCTTGGGATCGCGGTCGCGGATGGCGTGCCAGATGGCATGCATCAGATGGGTCTTGCCGAGGCCGACACCGCCGAAAATATAGAGCGGGTTGCGCTCCGGCAGCGGCCGGTCCTGCTCGGCGATGTTGCGCGCGGCGGCGTAGGCGAACTCGTTCGGCTTGCCGACCACGAAGTTGGCGAAGGTATAGCGCGCTTCCGGCCCCTGGAAGAGGTCGTCGCCGCCGCGGCCGATCGAGGGACCCATCCGCGGCATCGGCGGCTGGTAGTTCTGCGAGGACGGTACCGGCGGCACGGCGATGATCTCGTTGGGCCGACGCGGCGCCGGCGGGGGAACGAGGTTCACCTCGACGGTGCCCACCTCGGCATGCACCGCCTGCCAGTAGGCCAGCACCCTGTCGCCATAGTGGCGGGCGACCCAGTCGCGGACGAACCGGGTCGGGGCATAGAGACGGAGCTTGCCGGCCTTCAGTTCACCCAGCTCGACCTCGCCGAACCAGGTCTTGAAGGCCTTGTCGCCGATTTCCTTGCGCAGCCGGTCGCAGACGCGCACCCAGTGCGCCTCGAGCTCCTTCCGGACTGCAACTTCTTCCATATCGGCCCCCGCCACAGTTTTTTGTTCGTACGTCGCGTTATTGTTGTTGCCTGTTATCGGCGATTGAATTCGGTTCAAGTTTGTCTCCACGGAAGTCCAGCTGCCTTCCATCCCCCCGCCACGCCGCGCTTGGCCTGCGCATCCAGGGGGCCTTCAAATCCATCCGCAACATTGAAGCATGTACTGTAGCCGGCCGCGGTCATGGCTTTCGCCGCCGCGGCCGATCGAGCTCCACTCCGACAGAGGAACAACAGCGGTGTCTCCTTGTCGGGGAGCGCGCCCGAGAGCGTGGCCACGAATTCAGGATTGGGCTGCATGCTGGGAAAGACCTGCCATTCGAGCAGCGCCGGCTTCTTGGCCAGCGTCTCGAGATCGGGCAAGCCGACATAGTTCCATTCGGCGCGGGTGCGCACGTCGATCAGGACGGCGTCCTTGCGTTCGCTCAGGATCTTCCAGGCCGTGGTTGGCATCACGTCGCCGGCGTAGCCTGCGGCGGGAGACACTTCGTACGTACCTGTGATTTTGTTGTCGTTGGACATGGCCCCCGCTCTTCATTCGCCGTAGCGGGACGCTTGAGTACGAGCCAACGATACTCGGGAATGCACAGCTCGATGATGGCGACGAAAATTTTGGGTGCGCGTCGTTGAGGGGACGCTGCGTTGCTTCGATCGTCGTTGCTATCACCGGATGACTGTGGCTCTCCCTCGTTCGTCTTTGTGGCGAAGAGGAAGCCCCCCGTCTTCGCCTTGGCTCGCGTCTCAGCGCCCCACGCCCCGTCGCGATGGGCCGACTCTTAGACAGACTCGCAGGAGTTCGCAAACGATTCACACAACAACGCCGCACGCTATTCATGATGTTCTTTGTGCGACTCGATTGACATCTCCGTGGATTCAATTTTCTTTCGGATGTTTCATGCGACATCGCTCAACATCTAGCGCCCGTTCGCTCGCGCAGTCCGATAAACGCGAATCGTATGTTGTTCGCCGAATTGGCAACCAAACGGTCTTCGCCGACGTACCGGAAATTTTTTTGGACGCTGAAATTTATTTCGACGCCAAAAAAGAAAACGCCGCTCGTTGGAGCGGCGTTCACAATCTCTGAAGGCCCGACTGCCTCAGGCCATCGCCTTGATGCGCGCGGCCAGACGCGAGACGCGACGTGCGGCGGCGTTCTTGGTCACGATGTGCTTGGTCGCGCCGCGCTGGATCTCCGGCTGCGCGGCGCGCAGCGCCGCGGCGGCGGCCTTCTTGTCTCCGCCCTTGATCGCTTCCTCGACCTTCTTGATCGAGCCGCGCACACGGCTGCGCCGCGCGGTGTTCGCGGCGGTGCGACGCTCGGTCTGGCGGGCGCGCTTCTCTGCCGACTTGTGACTGGCCATCTAATCCTCGTTCATCGGAAGGGCGGGTGTATACGGGCCGGCCGGCATCCGGTCAACCCCGCCAAAAGCCGCCAATTATCGGTGTTTCCAGGCCGCCTTGCGCTTGTCGGCGAAGGCCGCCATGCCCTCCGCCCGATCCTCGAAGGCGAAGGTGGCATGGAAGGTGCGGCGCTCGAAGCGCACACCCTCGGCCAGCGTCGTCTCGAAGGCGCGGTTGACGGCTTCCTTGGCCACCATGGTGGCGAGGAGCGACATGCCGGCGATCTTCTCCGCCGTCGCCAGCGCGTCGTCCATGAGCTGGGCGAGCGGCACAACGCGGCTCACGAGGCCACAGCGCTCGGCTTCGGCGGCATCCATCATGCGGCCGGTCAGCACCATGTCCATGGCCTTGGACTTGCCGACGAAGCGCGGCAGGCGCTGGGTGCCACCGGCGCCGGGAATGGTGCCGAGCGTGATCTCGGGCTGGCCGAACCTGGCATTGTCGGCGGCGATGATGAAGTCGCACATCATCGCCATCTCGCAGCCACCGCCCAGCGCGTAGCCCGCGACGGCGGCGATGATCGGCTTGCGGACCTGGCTCACCTTCTCCCAGCCGACGGTGATGAAGTCCTGCAGGAAGACGTCCTGATAGGATTTCTCCTTCATCTCCTTGATGTCGGCGCCGGCAGCGAAGGCCTTCTCGCTACCGGTCAGTATCATACATCCGATCGCGCGATCGGCTTCGAAAGCGTCGAGCGCCAGCCCGAGTTCGCGCACGAGATCGGCGCAGAGCGCGTTCAATGCCTTGGGCCGGTTGAGGCGGATGATCCCGACTCGGCCCTTGATTTCGGTCTGTATGTTTTCGTAAGCGGTCACGTTTCCCTCCCCCAACACTGCCTTGGGATGCGAGCGCCGCTCTTAGCTAGCGCTGGCAGTGCGCGCAATAGAAGGTCGAGCGGCCGGATTGCACCAGGCGACGCACGACCTTGCCGCAGCCACGGGTCGGGCAGACCGCGCCCTGGCGGTCGTAGACATTGAAGCGAGTCTGAAAATATCCCAGCTCGCCGCCCGGCTGCACATGATCGCGCAGCGTCGACCCGCCATCGTCGATGGAACGCAGCAGCACCTGCTTGATGGCAGCGACCAGGCGGTCAGCGCGTTCGCCCTGGACCGTGTGGGCCGACCGACGAGGCGAGATGCCGGCCAGGAACAAGGCCTCGCAGGCGTATATGTTGCCGACGCCGACCAGGGTCTTCTGATCGAGCAGGGCGGCCTTGATAGGCGTGCGTCTTCCTTTGAGACGCTTGGCCAGCGCGGCGCCGTCGAAGGCATCGTCGAGCGGTTCGGGCCCCAGGCCCTTGAAGAGCTTGTGCTTGGGCAGCGCCTCGTCGGCGGCCAGCAGCATCAGACCGAAGCGGCGGGCGTCATTGAAACGAACCTGCCAGCCTTCCTCGGTTTCGATCACGACATGATCGTGCCGCTCGAACGGATGCTCGGCGGCGCTCGCCGCATCGTGCAGCGTCATGCGGCCCGACATGCCGAGATGGGCGATCAAGGTGTGGCCGTCATCGAGGCGGAGCAGCAGGTATTTCGCCCGGCGGTCGATGCCCAGTACCCGCCGGCCCTCGACCCTCTGCGCAAACCGGGCCGGCAAGGGCACCCGAAGGTCGCGCCGGCGCTGGACGAGACGAACGATGCGCCGCCCAACCAGTCTCGGAAGGAGGCCGCGACGGACGGTTTCTACCTCGGGAAGCTCGGGCATGCCGGCGTGCCGCCCTACGCGCCCCGGTGGCCGAACAATGCAGTGCCCACCCGGACATGGGTGGCGCCCAGGCGGATGGCCGTCTCGTAGTCGGCGCTCATGCCCATGCTGATCGCGGCGAGGCCGTTGCGTGCGGCCATCTTGGCCAGCAGGGCAAAGTGCAGGGCGGGCTCCTCGTCGACCGGCGGGATGCACATCAGGCCGACGACCGGCAGCTTGTGCATGTCGCGGCAGGAAGCGACGAAGGCATCGAGCTCGGCCGGCAACATGCCCGCTTTCTGCGGTTCCTCGCCGGTATTGACCTGGATATAGCAATCCGGTCGGCGGTCCGCCCGCGTCATTTCCTTGGCGAGCGTGGCGGCCAGCCGTTCGCGGTCGACCGACTGGATGACGTCGAACAGCGCCACCGCCTCGCGAGCCTTGTTGGTCTGCAGGGGTCCGATCAGGTGCAATTTGAGGTCGGGATACTCCGCTTTCAGCGCCGGGAATTTCTCCTCCGCCTCCTGCACGCGGTTCTCGCCGAAGACGCGCTGCCCCACGTCCAGAAGCTCGCGTACCCGGTCGGCGCCATGGGTCTTGGAGACCGCGACCAGGGTGATCGATGCCGGATCGCGTCCGACGGCGCGGGCCGCGGCGGCAATGTGCTGACGAACCTTGGCCAGACGGTCGACGCCTGCGGTCATGCGTCCAGGCTCAACCGGGCGGTCATCGCTTCGGCATTGTTGGGATCGGCGGCCAAGGCGGCGTCCAGGGTTTCGCGCGCCTTGTCGTGCTCGCCCAGGGCGGCCAGGCAGGCGCCATAATGGCCCAGCAGGCGCGAATCGCCCGGCAGCCCGCGCAGCGCATGTTCGTGCAGCGAGCGGGCCTCGGCGGCCCGGCCGAGATCGAGCAGCACGCGGCCGAGGTTGGTCAGCACCATCGGATCGTCGGTCGACAGCCTCGAGGCGCGTTTCAGCGCGCGCCGCGCTTCGTCGAAACGCTTGAGGCCGCGCAGCGCCAGCCCCTGGTTGTTGAGCGCCCGCACGCTGTCGGGCGCTTCCTTCAAGTAAGGCTCCAGGGTCTCGAGCGCTTCCGCGAAGCTGCCGCGCTCGACATGGAGATAGGAGAGCTGCAGGACGGCATCGGGGTCGAGCGGATTGTGGCGCAGCGCCCGCTGAAGGACATCGATGGCCGCGTCCACTTGGCCGGTCGCTGCCTGGGCAAGGGCCAGGGTCTTGAAGCCCGCCATGAAGCCGGGATCGATCTCGAGCGCCCGTTCGATCGGGCCAATGGCGTCGGAAGGCCGACCGGCGAAATGGAGCACGAAGCCCAGTATGTGGTTGAGCGCCGCGCTGTCGGGCGCCAGTTCGAGCGCGCGTCCGGCTTCGGCGATCGCCTCGTCATGATGGCCGAGCGCGCTCAGCGCCAGCGCACGGTCGCCCAGGATCTGGGCGCGTCGCGCGTCCTCCTCGCCGGCATCGACCAGGGCCTGGTCCAGCACCTCGATCGCTGCGGAGTGGTGGCCGAGGCGGTAGAGGGCATAGCCCAGCATGTTGCGCGCCCGGGCCTGCAGCGGCTTCAGGCCTTCGCCGCCCTGCTGGATTCCCTGGTCGACATTGGTCACGAATTCGATCAGCTCGCGCTCGGCGGCGGCGAAGCGGTTGAGGTCCATGTATATCGACGCCAGCGCCAGGCGCGCTTCGACATGGGCCGGCGAGCGGCGCACCGTGTCGCGAAAGCGCCGCGCCGCCTCGTCGAGGCGGCCCTGCCGGCGCGCCACCAGGCCGAGATTGTAGGACAGCATCGGCTCGTTGGGATCCTTGGCCAGCGCCTTGCGCCACAGGGCTTCGGCTTCGCTGAGCGCGCCGCGCTGCGACAGGCAGACGGCAAGGAAGTGCAGAATGTCGGGCCGCTCGCCGTGGCGGGCCAAGGCGGATCGGAACAGCGGCTCGGCACGGTCGAACCACCCGGCGCGCAGATACTGCAGGCCGGTCTGCAGATCGGGATCGGGTTGGGGCTGCGTCGAAGACGGCGGTCGGGTCGCGAGGGCCATGGCGCGCTGTGTAGACCCGCCTTACGGCCAAGGCTACACGAAATGCCGTGGTCAAGGATGTCGATCTGTTCGCGGCGGCGATGGGCGATGTGAAGCCGCTCGCCGGCCGCAAGCGTGCGGCTGCGAAGGCCGTCATCTCGCGGCCGAAGGCCGAGGGACCTTTGAAGCCACGGGAAAATTCCGTCGCTGCGCTTGCGAGGATGTCGGCACGGGAGTTGACGCTCGATGATCACAATTTCGACCGCGATACGGCGCGCGCGCTCGGACGAGGCAAGCTCGTCCCCCAGGCGTCGCTCGACCTCCACGGCATGACGCTGGCCGCGGCCGAACGCGCCGTCGCCAATTTTCTTGATGCAGCCGTGGCGCAGGATCTTCGGATCATCCTGATCGTCACCGGCAAGGGCGCGCGCCTGGAGGGCGGACGCGTGCTGGGTGGACGTATCCGCGCGGAGTTCGTCGGCTGGCTAAACCGCGCCGACAATCGCAGCCGGGTGCGCGGCGTGCGGCCGGCGCACCCGCGCCATGGTGGAGGGGGCGCCTTCTACGTGCTGCTGCGCCGGCGTTCGTCGGCCAGGAGCCGCTCCTTGCGCGCGACGCCCCAGCGATAGCCGGTGAGCGCGCCGCCGGCGCCGACCGCGCGATGGCAGGGAATGACCCCGGCCGCCTGATTGGTGGCACAGGCCCGCCCGACGGCGCGCGCCGCCGTGGGCGCGCCGATGCTCTTGGCGATCTCGCCGTAGCTTCTGATCTGGCCGGGCGGGATCTGGGTCAATGCCTTCCAGACCTTCCATTGGAAAGCCGTGCCGACGATATCGAGCGGCACGTCCGCGGCGTCGAGCGCCGAGGGTTTGCGGCCGTAGAGGCGGGCCAGCACGCTCTTGACCCTTGGGCCGAGAGCACGGTCGTTGCGCGTGATGTCGGCGGCCGGGAAGTCGTGCTTCAGGTTCTTTTCGAGCGTGCGGTCGTTGTCGCCCAGGAACACCGCGGCGATGCCCTTCTGCGTCGCCGCCACCAGCACCCGGCCATAGTCGGAATCGGCCGTGGTGTAGTCGATATGGGCCCCCGCGCCGCCCTTGGCATAGGTGGCGGGCGTCATGCCGAGCGCCTTGTCGCTCGTCTCGTAGACCCGGCTGGGTGAACCGTAGCCTGCGCCATAGAGCGCGTCGGCCACCGACTCGCCCCCGCGCAACGCCTTGCGGAAACGCTGGCGCTTGCGCGCCACCAGCCAGTCGCGCGGATTGACGCCGAGCTCGGCGATGAAGCGCTTGCTGAGGGCGCCGCTCGACAGGCCGACCCGGCGCGCTACCTCGGCGAGCGAGGGCGGCGTGTCGGCGTCGGTCGAATCAAACAGCGCGCAGGCCCGGGCAACCGGCTTGCTGAGACCGACATCGGCCTGCCAGTCCCGCGGCTTGCAGCGCTTGCAGGCGCGAAAGCCCGCCGCCTCGGCCGCATCGGGCGAGGCGTGGAACGCCACGTTCTGGCGCAGCGCCGGGCGGGCGGCACAGGACGGCAGGCAATAGACCCCGGTCGTCCTGACCGAGAACCAGAACCGGCCATTGTATGCCCGGTCACGCCGCTGCACGGCCTGCCAGCAGGTTTCCCCGTCAGGCAGCGTGTCGGGCAGGATGGGAGTGGCGAGAGCCAAGGTCGGAAGGGAAAGGGAATGTTGGGTCATGGCGCCATCAAAGCACCATGGCCCAACCTGCTCTATCCGGCTCCCGCCGGCAATTCCGGTTTAGGACCAGAAGCTTTTGGAAGCCTCGTAGCGCGCGGTCCCCCGGTCGAGCCCGATGTCGCGCAACAGGCGCTCATCGAGCTGGGCGAGCTGGCGTCGCGAACGGGCGAGTTCGGCGCGGGTCATGACGTTGTCGATCCCGACCACGACCGCACCGGCCAGCAGCGCCACGGCGCGGCCAAAGGTGAAGGGAGAGGCTTCCGCGCGGGCGATTTCCCGCACGCTGGACAGGGTCGACATGACTTAGCTCCGTTTGAGGCGACCGGGAACCGAAGGGTTCCCTTAGAGCCTCGTTTCTGCAGTCTATTTGGGCTATAATGTCTCAGTGTTCAAAGGATGAAAGCTCGGGGGAGGCATAGAATTTATATGAACGAGTGCCTTAAATGAGCCGCTCTCAGCTGCCGCTCAATGCCCTGCGTGCCTTCGAAGCGGCCGCCCGTCACGCAAGCTTCACCCATGCCGCCGAGGAACTGCACGTCACCCAGGCCGCCGTCAGCCACCAGGTGAAGGCGCTCGAGGAGCGGCTGGGCGTGGCGCTGTTCGTGCGCCGTCCGCGCGGGCTCGAGATCACCAGCGAGGGCGAGGCGCTGCTGCCTGATCTGCGTGACGCGTTCGACCGCATGACCAACGCGCTGGAGCGGGTTGGCCGCAAGGCCAATTCCGGCACGCTGAGCGTCAGCCTGGTCACCACCTTCGCGCTGGGCTGGCTGGCGCCGCGCCTGCATCGTTTCCAGTCCAAGCATCCCGAGATCGAGGTGCGCATGACGACGACCCAGCGGCGCATCGATTTCGCGCGCGAGGATTTCGACTGCGCCATCCGCTTCACGGTGCAGCCCGAGCCCGAGCTGCATGCGACGCGCCTGTTCTCCGACGTGCTGACGCCGCTTTGCGGCAAGCGATACAAGGACAAGCTGAAGACCCTCGATGATCTGAAGCGCGTGCCGTTCATCGACATGACCTACGATCCTGAATGGGCGATCTGGCTGCGCGCCGTGGGCATGGGCGACTTCAAGCCCAAGCGCGTGCTCACCTTCGACTCGACCATGATCGCCGTGGAAGCGGCCATGGAGGGAGCCGGCGTGGCCGTGGGACCGCCCCAGCTTTTCCGCGAGGAGCTGGCCTCGGGACGGCTGTTCCAGCCCTTTCCGCAGATCGTCGACTCGGGCAAGGCGTGGTGGTTCGTATGCCCGCCAGCCTCGGTCAACCGGCCGAAGACCCGCGCCTTCGAGGAGTGGCTGATCGAGGAGCTCAGCGCGCCGCAGACGCGGTCCGGCCGGACAGCGCTTGTCGTAAGCGGGCGTCGCTGATCGCAGCCGACGCGTCGGCCACCCAGGAGCCGTATGTCGAGAGGGCAGGCCGCCAGAGGCCTCTCGAGGACCATCCTGATCTTGTGGTCATCGCGGGTGATCCAATAGTAAAGGTCGGTCATGCCGCGTGTCGGCTTGGGTCGACCTAAGAGAAAAACTAAGGGAGGACGCAGTTTGCTGAAATGGCTCCGCCGCGCCCCCACAGCGGCTCCGGCCGCGACGCGGGGATCGATCGAAATACACCGTCCGTGGGCACGGCGGTCGTTGGAGACGCCTGAACTAGCAGGCGGCTTTTTCGTGATCGCCAACACCGGGGCGGAGCCGGATCGGCTCGCCGGGGCCAACAGCCCGGCGGCCGAGAAGGTCGAGATCCATGCCATCAAGGTGGTGGGCGGCGACATCACCATGCGCCCGCGCGACGACGGCCTTGCCCTTCCCGCCGGCGTCACGCTCACGCTCCAGCCGCGCGGCTATCACCTGCTCCTTCTCGGTCTCAGGACAGCGCCGATGCCGGGGGCGTCCCTGCCGGTCACGCTGATTCTGGAAAAGGCCGGCAACATCGACGTCGAGCTGCTGGTCGAGGCACCGGGCCCGATCGGCAGGGAAGTGTTGGTCGAGGAACGTCAGCGCGGATAGCGGTGCTGTCTGCCGAACGCGTCCTCGATCAAGAGCGCGTCGGGATCGTCGCCGAGATAGGCGGGGCCAATCGGCACTTTGCCGTGGCCGCCCGGTACGTCGAGCACGTAGGTCGGCTGGGCGAGGCCCGACAGCCGGCCGCGCAGCGCCTTCATCAGCGCCTGGCCGCGCTCCACCGATACCCGGAAATGGCCGGTGCCGCGCACCAGGTCGGGATGATGCAGGTAGTAGGGTTTTACGCGTGCCATCACGAGGGCACGCATGAGCTGGTCGAGGGTTTCGATGTCGTCGTTGACGCCGGCCAGCAGCACCGTCTGGCCCATCAGCGGAATGCCGGCGTCGGCCAGGCGCGCCAGCGCTGCGCGCGTCGCGGGGGCGAGCTCGCGGGCGTGATTGCAATGCACGCCGAACCACAGCGTGGCGCGCCGCGACCTGAGTGCCGCCACCAGTTCGCCGGTCACCCGTTCCGGGTCGACGATCGGCACGCGGCTGTGGATGCGGATCACGCCGACATGTCCGATGGCGTCGAGGGCGGCTAGAAGCTCGGCCAGGCGGCGCGGCGCCAGCATCAGCGGATCGCCGCCGGTCAGGATCACTTCCCAGATTTCCGGACGGTCGCGGATATAGGCGAGGGCGGCTGAAAGCTCGGCGGCCGACAGCGCCTCGCCGCCGGGCCCGACCTTTTCGCGGCGAAAACAGAAGCGACAATAGACCGGGCAGACATGCAGCGGCTTCAGCAGCACGCGGTCGGGATAACGGTGCACGATGCCCTTCACCGGCGAGCGCGCCTCGTCGCCGATCGGGTCTGGAAGCTCGTCGGGCGAGACCTCGGTCTCGGCGGCGCTGGGCACGAATTGGCGGGCGATGGGGTCGTGCGCAAGGTCGCTGCGATCGATCAGCGCCAGCATCTCGGGCGTGATCGCGATCGCCATCGATTGGGCAGCCGCCGCCAGACGCGGATCGGGCGTCAGCAGTCCCTCGCGTTCGAGGGCTTCGAGCGTGCGCAGCATTGGCATGGCGGCGCTCAAATAGCTTGAAACCGAGCTTCCAACCAGTTCGGAAAACCACCATCATTCGGGCCGAAAAAGGGCGGGGCTGGGAGGATACGGATGGCTGTGGGGCGACGTCCCGTGTTCGGCGAGCAGCAGCGCTTCATGCTGTTCCTGATCGCACCTGCGGCGCTCCTCCTGCTGCTGTTCCAGGTCCTGCCGATCGCCATCGGCGCCAATGCCAGCTTCCGAGACTGGGCGCTCTACAATCCCAAGAAGACCTGGGTCGGCCTCGACCACTACCGGTCGGTGATCACCGATCCGGCTTTCCTCGAAGTCGTGCTGCCCAACACCTTCATCTTCATGGTGCTGAGCGTGGCCGGCGCGCTGGTTCTCGGCCTCGCGCTGGCGCTGCTGCTCAACCGGCCGTTCCGCGGCCAGAAGATCGTGCAGACCGTGCTGCTGGTGCCGCTGATGGTGGCGCCGGTGATCGCGGCCATCATGATGCGCTGGATGTTCAACGACCAGTTCGGCATCGTGAACGCGGTGCTCGAGGGGCTGGGTCTCGAAGGCCAGCCGTGGCTGGTCGAACGCTGGAGCGCCTTCGGCATCATCGTGCTGACCGACATCTGGCTGTGGACGCCCTGGTTCACCCTGCTCCTGCTGGCCGGATTGCAGAGCCTGCCCAAGGAGCCGTTCGAGGCCGCGGCGATCGACGGCACCTCGACGTGGCGTGTGTTCAGCCATCTCACCCTGCCGATGCTGCGGCCGGTGATCGTGGTCTGCATCGTGATCCGGGCGATCGACGCTTTCCGCACTTTCGACATCGTGTGGACGCTGACGGGCGGCGGGCCGGGCCGGTCGACCGAGCTGTTCAGCCTTTACGCCTATGTGCTGGCTTTCCTCAGCCTCGACCTCGGCCGCGGCTCCGCGGCGGCCATCATCGGCGCTGTCATCATCCTGGTGGTCGGCGTGGGGCTCTATCGCCTCGTCGACCGCATCGCCAAGGCCTGAGCCGATGGCGATGGTCCGCCAGCCGCTGTTGTTCGCCCGCCTGCCGACCGGCGCGCGGCGCGTGCTGTTCGCGCTGGCGCTGGCCGGCATCTGCTTCGCCTTCGCCTTTCCCGTGCTGTGGCTGATCCTGACCTCGCTCCGGCCCGAATCGGGGGTCTATTACGTTCATCGCGGCACGGAATTCACGCTGGGCAATTTCGCCGAGGTGATGCTCGACGACCGGCTGGTCCAGGCCTTCGCCAATTCGGCGCTGATCTCCACGCTGGCGACCTTCTTCTCGCTGCTGGTGACGGTGTCGAGCGGCTACATGCTGTCGCGCTTTCGCGGGCCGGCCTCGCGCACCTGGTTCGGCACCATCTACGTATTCCGTTGCGTGCCCTACATCTCGTGGGTGCTGCCGCTTTACTTCGTGGCCCAGAGCTGGGGCATCTACGACACCTATGTCGGGCTCCTGCTGCCGCATATCGCCGTTCATATCTGCTTCTTCTCCTGGCTGATGAAGGGCTTCTTCGACGGCATCGACCCGTCGATGGAACATGCCGCACTGATCGACGGCTGCACGCGCTGGGGCGCGTTCGTGCGCGTGGCTTTGCCGTCGGCCATCCCGGCGATTTCGGCGCTGGCTGTCCTGTGCTGGCTGTTCACCTGGAACGAGTTTCTGTTCGCGTTGATCCTGACGGGAAACCGCGTGCCGATGATCACCGTGGTGATGGCGCAGTTCGTCACCGAAATGGGCATGCGCTGGAACCTGATGGCCGCGACCGCGGTCCTGGCGCTGGTGCCGGCCTTCCTGTTGGCGCTGTTTGGCCAGAAGTACGTGATCCGCGGGTTGCGGATCTAAGAAGACGAAAATCACAGAGGAGGAAACGATATGGACAAGATGAGACGAAGGGCATTGGCCGCCATCGCAGCTGCTGCCGGCCTGCTCGCCGCAGGCGGCGCCAGTGCGCAAGCGGTCAAGGAACTGCGCATCGGCTACCAGCCCAGCCCGATCCAGGACGCCTCGATCGCCATGTTCGAGACCTGGGGTGCCAAGAACGGCGTCAAGATCGTCAAGGTGCCGAATTCCTACGGCGTCTATGTCGAGAAGATGACGGCGGCGCTGACCTCCAATTCCGACCAGTACGACGTGATCTGGCACAACGACGATTGGGGCCAGCTGTGGGCCCATCTGCTCGAGCCGACCGACGACATTCCGGGCCTGCAGTTCGCCGAGAAGTGGGGCATGGACAAGGTCGTGTTCGGCAACGCCCAGGGCCAGAACACCGTGGTGCCGATGGGCCAGACCTTCAGCGTGTTCTTCTATCGCACCGACCTGCTGCAGCCCAACGAGGTGCCCAAGACCCAGGCCGAAGTGGTCGAGGTCAGCAAGAAGCTGCAGGCCGCCGGCAAGGTGAAATGGGGCTATGTCGGTGGCATGGCGATGAACCACAGCTGGTTCAGCTGGTTCTGGTCGATGTGGGGCAACAATTGCGACGTGCTGATGCCGTTCTACGAGCGCGACAACAAGGTGCTGGCTGAGAACGGCTGGAAGTCGAGCCTGAACGAGCCCTGCATGAAGCAGACGGTCGAGTACTGGTGGGACGCCATCAACACCCACAAGATCTCGCCGCGCGGCATGCCGGCCTACGACCGCAACGAGGCCAACGCCATCTTCATGGCCGGCGACGCGGCCTTCACGGTGGCCGACTCCCTGTGGTGGGGAACCTTCACCGATCCGGCCAAGTCCAAGGTCGCGACCAGGATCGCGGCGGCGCGCTTCCCGCTCGGGCCCAACCGCACCAAGAACTTCGCCTGGGACGACATCTGGGGCTGGGCGATCCCGAAGTCGATCTCGCCTGAGCGCAAGAAGCTCGCCAAGGAGATGCTGGCCGCCATGATGGTGGACGAGGAAGGCCAGATGAAATTGTGGAAGGCAACGGGCGCACCGCCGCCCAACACGCAGTTCTGGCCCAAGATCGCCGCCCAGGATCCCTTCATGAAGCTCCTGAAGGAGGCTGTGCTCGACTCGCCCGACAAGGTGCGCGGCGCCTACTACTTCCCGCAGTGGCCGGCGGTGCATAAAGCGTTCAACGACGCCGTGACCAAGGCCGTCACCGGCAAGCGCGAGGACATCGGCAAGGTGCTTTCCGAGAACGCGGCGCTGGTCAGCAAGGCGGCGCAGTAGGGGGTAGGCATTCGTCGGGTCTGCCCGCCCGCCCGCCTCATCTCTCCTTCATGTTCCTCTCCCCCGCTAGGGGGAGAGGTTAGGTGAGGGGGCAGCGACGGGTGTAACCCCCTCACCCAGCCTCTCCCCCCTAGCGGGGGAGAGGAGGAAGACGAAGAAAGAGTACGAACGAGTACAAGAAGTCCATGGCAGCCATCGTTCTCAGCAAGCTCAACAAGCACTACGGCGCGGTCTTCCATGCCGTGAAGGACGTCGACCTGGTGATCGCCGACAAGGAGTTCGTGGCGCTGGTCGGCCCCTCG
>DATHNU010000443.1:0-6184 GCA_035485695.1 Reyranella sp.
CGACAAGCGATACAAACGCCAGCAGAAACAGTCCCCCGAGCTTCGACATGCGGTCCTCCCTCGGCGAAGTACGCTACTGCAATTGCGCGATAATCGCTATGGTCGTCGGCGCATGAGCGGGGAACTTTCGGGACAGGTGGCCGTCGTTACGGGCGGCGCGTCGGGGATCGGCGCCGCGTCAGCGGCGCTGCTGGCGGGCCAGGGCGCGCGCGTGATCGTCGCCGACCTGCAGGACGCCAAGGACGGAACCGGCCGCTTCGTGTCGCACGATGTCGCCTCGGAGGACTCCTGGAAATCCCTGCTCGCCGACGTGCTGACGAGCGAAGGCCGCCTGGACATCATGGTCAACAATGCCGGCATCTCCGGCGGTTTCGCCAATGCCGAGACCACCACCGTCGAGCAGTGGCAGCATGTGCAGGCCATCAATTCAGAGGGCGTGTTCCTGGGCTGCAAATACGCCATCCAGGGCATGAAGCAGACCGGCCCGGACAAGTCCGCACCCAAGGGCTCGATCGTCAACATCTCCTCGATCGCGGGCCTGATCGGCTCGGCGGGACCGACCGCCTATACCGCCAGCAAGGGCGCGGTGCGGCTGCTCAGCAAGAGTGTGGCCCTCTACTGCGCCGAGCAGAAATACAATATCCGCTGCAATTCGGTGCATCCCGGCGGCGTCGACACGCCGATCTTCAACCCGCTGTGGCAGGCCATGGGCCATGAGCAGGGCAAGGCGTACATCGGGTCGCGCCATCCGATCGGGCGCATGGCCGAGCCGGTGGATCTGGGCGAGGTCGTGCTGTGGCTGGCCTCCGATCGCTCGAGCTTCGTTACCGGTGCGGAGATCGTGGCCGACGGCGGCCTGACCTCGGGCCTGATGAATAGGTAGCACCATGCCCCGTCTCGAGAACAAGGTCGTGCTGCTGAGCGGCGGCGCGTCGGGCATCGGCGCCGAAACCGCCCGGCTGGTCGCACGCGAGGGCGGCAAGGCTGTGCTGGCCGACCGCGACGAGGCCAAGGGTCGCGCGCTTGCGGCCGAACTGGGCGACGCGGGGCTGTTCGTGACCCTGGACGTCACCCAGGAAGCGAGCTGGCAGAGCGCGGTCGCCGCCGGCGTCGAGAGGTTCGGCGGCCTGCACGGCCTCCTGAATGCCGCCGGTGTCGGCGTGCGCAACTCGATCGAGGACTGCACGCTAGAGGAATACCGCCGGGTCAACGACATCAATGCGCTGGGCACGTTCCTCGGCTGCAAGACCGCGATCCCGGCACTCAAGCGGTCGGGCGGCGGCTCGATCGTCAACATCTCCTCGGTGCTCGGCCTGCGCGGCGCGTCCTATGCCATGGCCTACTGCGCCAGCAAGGGCGCGGTGCGCACGCTCACCAAGAACGTGGCGCTGCATTGCGCGCAAATGAAATACAACATCCGCTGCAACTCGGTGCATCCGGGCTACATCGACACGCCGATGATCGCGCCCCGCCTCGGCCAGACCGTGGGCAACCGGACCGGGCGGCAGGACCTCGAGGAGCTGCACCCGCTCGGCCGCCTCGGCCGGCCCGAGGAGGTGGCGAACATGATCCTGTTCCTGCTGTCAGACGAATCGACGTTCTCGACGGGGTCCGAGTTCGTCTGCGACGGCGGGCTGACGGCTTAGCTGGCGGCGCGCCACTCCAGTGGCGCGTCATGATCTTCCGGAGCGCGGGCGTCCCGCCCGCTCCTGAGCATGAGCGAGCGAGACGCTCCTGGTCCGCTTGAGTATGAGAAGACGCGCCACTGGAGTGGCGCGCCCCCAGCAATGAGCTACCGCATCCCGGTGATCGACGCGCTCATGGCGCGCGGGTCGCGCTTGGGCCAGCGGCCTGAATCGACCTGGACGATGAAGTCGCCGACGATCCGGTTGAAGAGATCCGGATCCTCGAGATTGATGGTGTGGCCGCAGTTGGGCATCACCGCCAGCGCCGCCGAGGGGATCTCCCGCTTCATCAGCACCGAGGGCGCGAGACACGGCCAGTCCTCGTCGCCGGTGAGGACGAGCGTCGGCACGGTCATGGCGCGCATCTTGTCTAAAAGATCGTAGAGCGAGGGGCGCTGGCCCTGCACGCCCACCTGGGTGTTGGCCGAACCGAGCGCGGAATGCTCACCCAGCTCCTTCCTGAACTGGGCGAAACCGCGCGGGTCCTTGTTCTCGAACTGCACGCGCGTCGGGCCGTAGGCGTATTTGCCGGCGAACTTCTCCATGCCCTCGCTCAGCAGCGACTTGGCCACGACCTCGACCTCGCCCTTGAACTTGGCCTGTTGCTCCTTCTCCGCGCCGTAGCCCACGCCCGCCACGACCAGCGACAGGGCGCGCGTGGGATGGCGGAAGCCGAAATGCAGCGTGGCGAAGCCGCCCATCGAGAGGCCCACGACGTGGGCCTTATCGATCTTCAGGTGATCCATCACCGCCAAAATGTCGTCGGTGGCGCGGTTCTGCGAATAGCTTTCCGGCTTCTCCGGCACCTCTGAGGGCGGATAGCCGCGTGCGCTAAAAGTGATGCAGCGATAGCGCTGGCCGAAATGGCGCATCTGCATTTCCCACGAGCGGTGGTCGGCCGCGAACTCGTGCACGAAGACGACGGGCGCGCCGGCGCCGGTCTCTTCGTAGTAGAGCTTCACTCCATCGTCGGTCGTTGCAAACGGCATGGTTTCCCCCGGATGAATTTCAGTCGATCTCGCGGTCGGCGCCGACCAGGCCGCGCAGCTCGCGGGCCAGGGCGGAGAATTCCGCCGATTGTGGCGCACGCGGGCGCGGCAAATCCACCTTGATATCAGCCGCGATGCGGCCCGGCCGGGGCGTGAACACCAGGATGCGGTCGGCCAGCAGCAATGCCTCGTCGATCGAATGGGTGACGAACAACACGGTCGTGCGCTGCTGCTGCCAGATCTGCAAAAGCTCGTCCTGCAGCTTGCCGCGGGTCTGCGCGTCGAGCGCGCCGAACGGCTCATCCATCAGGAGCGCCTTGGGATCGGTGGTGAGCGCGCGGGCAATGCCCACCCGCTGGCGCATGCCGCCCGACAGCTCGTGCGGGTAGCGGTCGGCGAAGGCCGTCAGGCTGGTCATGTCGAGGAAGCGGCGCGCGATCGCGGCCCGCTCGGCGGCCTTCGCGCCGCGCGCCTTCATGTTGAACTCGACGTTCTTCTGCACCGTCATCCAGGGAAAGAGACCGTGGTCCTGGAAGACGATCGAGGTCGCCGTTGAGGGGCCGTCGAGCTCGCGGTCGGCGACCACGATCTGGCCGGCTGTCGGCCGTTCGAGGCCGGCCACCATCTGCAGCAAGGTGGACTTACCGCAGCCCGAGCGGCCCAGCAGGCAGACGAAGTCGCCGGCGCCGCAGGAGAAGTCGATGCCGCGCAGCGCCTCCGCCGGCTCGGTCTTGCCGGGATAGATCTTGCCCACGCCGATGCATTCCAGGAATTTGCTCATTCGGGCGAGGCCGTCAGGCCCTCCTGCCAGCGGCAGACATGGGCGCGCACGCGGCGTACCGCCTGGTCGGCCAGAAGGCCGATGGCGCCGATCACGATGATGCCGGCGATGATCAGGTCGGAGCGGAAGGTGAGCTGGGCGTTCAGGATCATGTAGCCCAGCCCCGACTTCACTGCGATCATCTCGGCCGTGACCACCGTCAGCCAGCCGCCGCCCACGGCCAGCCGCAGGCCGGTGAAGATCGCGGGCAACGCGGCCGGCAGGATGATGTCCTTCATCACCAGGAATTCGCTGGCGCGGGCGGCGCGCGCCACCTTGATCAGGGTGCGCTCGATGTTGCGCACGCCGAAGATGGTGTTGATCAGGAGCGGCCAGGTGCCGGCCAGGAAGATCAGCGCGATGGCGGGCTTGTCGCCGATGCCCAAGAACAGCAGCGCCAGCGGAATGAGCGCGATCGGCGGGATCGAGCGGAAGATCTGGATCGACCAGTCGGTCATGGTGTCGAGCAGCCGGTAGCGGCCGATCATCAGGCCGAGCGGCACCGCGAACAGGAAGGAGAGCGTGATGCCCACCGCCACGCGCCCGATGCTGGCCACGGCGTTGCTAAGCACGACCTCCCAATCGTCGACGAAGACCATGAGGACCTTGCCGGGCGGCGGCAGCAGGATCGTCGGATAGATCTTGGCCTGCACCGCCAGTTCCCAGGCCAGCAGCAACAGCGCGAGGGGCAGCAGCCCCCACGCGCGGCGCCATTGCATCAGACGTAGCCGAGATTGAGGAACTCGTCCCAGGCGGGCTCCTTCTCCAGCATCTTGTCGTCCATCATCATCTTGGCCAGCGCCTTCAGGCCGCTGACGAAAGCGGGGCCGGAATCGGCACTGAAGAACAGGTTCTTGGTCGAGAGCTCGGCCACTTCCTTGGTCATCTTGAACTGCTTGATCGTGGTCTCGATGGCGATCGCGGGATTGGTCGCCATCTCCTTGGTCGCCTTCACGTGCGCCGCCACCATCTTCCTGGTGAGCTCGGGATCCTTCTTGACGAAGGCTGACGACGCCACGAAGCCCAGGTTGGTCTTGCCCATCGGCGAATCGTAGGGCACCCACAGGCGCTTGCCCCAGCCGTTCAGCTCGGCCAGCGCCGCATAGGGCTCGAAGACGCAGATGGCGGCGACGTCGCCCCGCATCAGCGGGACCGGCTGGTCCTGGTTGTCCATGAAGGCCATCTCGACCTGCCCGAAGACGCCCTCCTGCTTCAGCTTCCAGTTCAGCGAAACGAGGCCGATCGAGCCGTTCTGGACGGCGACCTTCTTGCCCTTGAGGTCCTGGAAGCTCTTGATCGAGGGCTGGGCCAGCACCATCCAGCCGCCGTCGCAGCCATTGGCCAGCACCTGCATGGGGAAGCCCTTGGTGGCGACCTGCATGGTGGCCGAGAGCCCGCCATTGCCGATATCGACGTCGCCCGAGGCGACGGCCTGCATGCGCTGCACCAGCGACGGGAACATCACCAGCTCGAGGTCGATGCCCTCCGGCTTCAGCAGGGCCGGCATCAGGAAGGCGGCATTGGTCGTCGTGGTGAAGGCCGAGCCCATCTTCACCTTGCGCAGAGTCTGGCCCAGCGCACGGCGCGAAACGATGGCAGGTGCGGCAAGCGTGGCGCCGGCAGCGGCAAGGATGTGGCGTCGCAACATGGTCTCTTTCCCCCTCGGATATCGCGGCGCACAAAATGCAATTGCCGCGCCAACCCTAGAATCCTTCATGCGCGTCGCATGCTGCATGATGCCCGTCCAGTGCTAGAGTTGTTCACATGAGCGAGATCGGAACCGGCCTGCAGAACGCCACGGGCATCCGCAACGGGGTGGCCCGTGCGGGATATGCCTTCGTCGAAGCCTCTGACATGCGCAACGCTCTGTCGCGCTTCGGCACCCTGGCCGACTGGCCGCACTTCGCCGAGAGCTGGAACGATCTCGAGGTCGATACCTACATGGCCGACGGTGGCCGCTACCGTCGCCGCCGCTTCGCCGTCTATGGCGCGGGCAAGCAGGGCCCGATCGTGCGCGGCGCGCACCAGCCGCACTACCAGACGCTCGACTACAACACGCTGAACGGCGGCATCGAACGCTGGTTCAAGCCGGTGACCGAGGTGATCGGCGAGGGCGCCTCGATGCGCACCATCCTCGAGTATTGCCGCGCCCTGTTCGGCCGGCTCGCGCACGAAACGGTGCGCTGGCATATCGAGGTCCATCAGTTCCGCATCGAGGCGCGGCAGGGCGAGCACGGCAAGCCGACGCCAGAAGGCATGCACCGCGACGGCGTCGACTACGTGCTGGTGCTCCTGGTCAACCGCCGCAACATCGCGAGCGGCACCACGACGGTACACGACCTCGACAAGCGCACCTTGGGCAGCTTCACCCTCACCGATCCGCTCGACGCGGCACTGGTCGACGACGCGCGCTGCTATCACGGCGTGACACCGGTCGAGCCGGAGAATCCGGCGCAGCCCGCCTATCGCGACGTGCTGGTGGTGACGTTCAGGAAGAAATCCTAAGCCTTCGATTCCCCCCTCAGCCAACCTCTCCCCCTAGCGGGGGAGAGGAGGAAGACGAAGACCTCCTTCATGTTCCCCTCCCCCGCTAGGGGGAGAGGTTAGGTGAGGGGGCGACGCACGCCCTAGCCGCCGATCGTCACGCCCGCGTCGGCGATGATCGTCTGGCCGGTGATGAAGGCGCCGGC
>DATHNU010000444.1:0-6329 GCA_035485695.1 Reyranella sp.
GCGCTCGATCGGGTGATTGGAATGGCCGATGGTCTTGATCGGTTTCATGATCGCAGGCTCCCTCAAACGACCGCCGACGACAAGGAAGAGCACCGTGCCTGCCGCCGCCTCGATTGATCGCCCTGCCTCAGAGGCCCTCTCGGCCCGCATCACGGGGGGAGAGGGAGGGGACCCACGCGTCCGCGTGGGGAGGGTGAGGTGGGCTGCGGTGCTTGCGCCCCATCGATCTCGTCTGTGCAAAGCACCACCTCACCGTCCCGTTGCTTCGCAACGGGCCCCTTCCTCTCCCCGCTGACGCGGCGGAGAGGAGTCTGACAAAAGAAGCGGAGAGGGCTCCCGAGATGAGGGCATGACCGCCATCCGCACGCGACCCTGCGAGGCCGAGGCCATCCGTTCGGCGCGTGGTGCTGCGTGCACGGTTCGCCAGCAACGCTGGGTTCTGGCGGCGACGATCCTGGCCTCGACCATCTCCTTTGTCGATGAATCGGTGGTGAACGTGGCGCTCCCCGCGATCGGCCGCGACCTCGCCGCGTCGCCCGCCGCTTTGCAATGGGTGATCAACGCCTACACGCTCTGCCTCGCGGCCTTTCTGCTGGTGGGCGGCGCCGCCGGCGACCGGCTGGGACGACGCCGCGTCTTCGTCGCCGGCGTCGCCCTGTTCGGCTTCGCTTCGCTCGCCTGCGGCCTCTCGCGCGAGATCGCACAACTGGTTGCGGCGCGGGCTGTGCAGGGCGCGGGCGCGGCGCTGCTCATCCCCTGTTCGCTGGCCCTCATCGGTGCGGCGTTTCCCGAAAACGAACGCGGCCGCGCCATCGGCACCTGGGCGGGCTTCTCCGCCATCGCCGCCGCCATCGGGCCGTTGCTGGGCGGCTGGATCGTCGATCACCTGGCCTGGCAGGCGATCTTCTTCATAAATCCCGTTCTCTGCGTGGCCGCGCTCTGGATCGCCTGGCGCCATCTGCCGGAAAGCATCGATCCCGACGCGCCGGCCGGCATCGACTGGCCCGGCGCGCTGCTGGCTTTCTTCGGCCTGGCCGGCGTGGCCTTCGGCCTGATCGCGCTGCCCGACACGGGATTGTTCGATCCTGCGACGGCGACGACTTTGGCCGGCGGCATCTTCCTGCTGGCGGTCTTCGTCTGGCACGAGGGCCGCACGCCCGCGCCGATGATGCCGCTCGGCCTGTTCCGCTCCGCCACTTTCAGCGGCGTCAACGCGCTCACGCTCCTGCTCTACGGCGCGCTGGGCGGCGCCATGTTCCTGCTGCCCTTCGCGCTCATCTCCGTCCATGGCTATTCGGCCACGATGGCCGGCGCCGTGTTCCTGCCTTTCACCGCCATCATGGCGGTGCTGTCGCGCTGGTCGGGCGGCCTGCTCGATCGCTTCGGCGCCCGCCTGCCGCTGGTCCTGGGCCCCGTCATTGTCGCCGCGGGTTTCGTCTTCCTGGCTCTGGCCGGTCCCGAGACCTCCTATGCGATGGCGTTCCTGCTGCCGGTCTCGGTCGTCGGCCTCGGCATGGCGGTCACCGTGGCGCCGCTCACGACCACGGTGATCGCCGCCGTTCCCGGCCATCAGACCGGCGTG
This sequence comes from Reyranella sp., assembly GCA_035485695.1. Lineage (GTDB taxonomy): Bacteria > Pseudomonadota > Alphaproteobacteria > Reyranellales > Reyranellaceae > Reyranella. The sequence continues at coordinate 1,583 of DATHNU010000444.1, forward strand.
GCGTCGGGCATCAACAATGCGGTGTCCTCGGTGGCGAGCCTGTTGGCCATCGCAGCCTTCGGCGCGCTGGCGCTGCACGGTTCGCTGGCCCAGGGCATTCGGCTCGCCATGCTGGTGGCGGCAGGCCTTGCCCTCGCCGGCGCCGCCTGCGCGGCTATGACTATTCGCGCAGGCGCCGCACCAGATCGATGAAGCCCAGGGTCGCGGCCGAGCGCTCGTCGGCGCGACAGGCGAGGTTGAGCGGCACCTTGAGCGCGGGCCGGCCTTTCAGCGGGCGGTAAGTCACGCCTTCCAGCGGCAGGCGGCTGAGCGAAGCGGGCACGATGGTGATGCCGAGCCCGGCCGCCACGAGATTGAGGGTGGAGACGATGCGTGGCGCCTCCTGGCCGACATGCGGGCTGAAACCGGCCGCCGCGCAGGCCACGATGATGACATCGTACAGGCCGCGCCCGTCCGGCCGGCGGTAGAGGATGAAGGTCTCGGCCGCGAGGTCTTTCAATGTGAGCAGCGGCCGGCGCGCCAGGCGATGGCGCGCCGGCAGGGCGGCCGCCATGTCCTCCTGCAGGAGGGCGTGGACGGTGAGCCCTTCGGTATCGGCGAGGCTGGAGCGGATAAAGGCGATGTCCAGGCGCTCCTCGCGCAGGCCGGCTAAAAGCTCGCCCGAACCTGTCTCTTCCAGCACGAAGGAAACGTCGGGCCGGCGCGTGCGGAACTCGCGGATGGCGCGCGCCACCAGCGGATGGAACGGCGCCGAGGTGGTGAAGCCCACGGCGATGCGGCCGGTCTCGCCGCGCGCCGTGCGGCGGGCCCGTGCGGCGGCGCGATCGACCTGGGCCAGCACCGCCTCGGCATCGGCCAGGAAGGAGCGGCCGGCGTCGGTCAGCGCCACGCCGCGCGGATGGCGGACGAACAGCGCCGCCTCGATCTCCTCCTCCAGCGCCTTGATCTGCTGCGACAGCGGTGGCTGCTGCATGTGCAGCTTCTCGGCCGCACGCGTGATGTGGCCTTCATGAGCGACGGCGACGAAGTAGCGGAGATGGCGCAGTTCCATTCATGTCGACCTGTAAACGAGCACCTTGTCATCCTGAGCGAAGCGAAGGATCTCATGGCGATTGCAAGCGGCACGAGGTCCGTCGTCGTGCTCGGGACGCCAGACCAATTATATATGCAAAGGCAACTTATCATATATTTGAAGTGTACATAGCGGACGCCCATCGTGCCGGCACCTCATCCGGAGCCGCCGCCATGACCGCCCTGCTTGCCGCCAGCCTGTCCCTGCTGATGATCTTCACCGCGCTGCTGTCGGGCATCTTCGGCATGGCGGGCGGCCTGATTCTGGTCGGCGTGCTGCTGGTCGTCATGCCGCTGCCGCAGGCCATGGTGCTGCACGCCGTCACCCAGATGGCGTCGAACGGCTGGCGGGCGCTCTTGTGGCGCCAGCACATCGTGTGGAAGACCGCGGCGGCCAGCGTCGTGGGCAGCCTCGTATCGGTCGGCCTGTGGTCGATCTGGCTCTACGTGCCCGACAAGGCGATGGCGCTGCTGCTGCTGGGCTGCTCGCCGTTCTTGGTGCGGGCGATCCCCGCCAGCGTGCTGCCGCGCACCCTGGGTCCCGGCCAGATGCTGGGCGGCAGCATGGTCTGCATGATGCTGATGCTGGTCACCGGCGTCACCGGCCCCTTGCTCGACACGCTGTTCCTGCGCTCGCCGCTCGAACGCAAGCAGATCGTCGCCACCAAGGCCGCCTGCCAGCTCTTCAGCCACAGCCTCAAGCTCGCCTATTTCGGCGCCCTGATCGAGCAGTCCGGCTCGGTCGAGCCGTGGTTCGCCGCCGTCGCCATCGCCTCGTCGATGATCGGCACGTCGCTGGGCAAGTTCGTGCTCGAGAAGCTCACCGACACCCAGTTCCGCACTTGGTCGAACCGCATCATCACGGTGATCGCTACCTACTACATCGGCTACGGCGTGGTCCTGCTGACGGGGATTGCCTAGCGCATCTCTTTGCTGGGGGCGCGCCACTCCAGTGGCGCGTCTTTGTCAGCGGCACAGGAAGATCGCGCCACTGGAGTGGCGCGGCCCCGGCCATGACGTTGCCTATCCAAGCCGGATGCGTTCTAGAATGCCGCGTGCCCATTCCGCCAGGCTTCCGCCCACTCACTGAAGCGACCGGCTTTGCCGCGGCCAACGGCCCGTGGTTCGAGAAGATCGAAAACGGCCGCATCATCCGCGGCTTCCGGCCCGGCCCCGAGCATGCCAATGCGCTCGGCATCGTCCATGGCGGCATGCTGGCGGCCTTCCTCGATTCGGCGATGGGCACCGCGGTGTTCCACACCCTGCAGCGCCGCGCCGTCACCCTGCGCCTGTCGCTCGACTATCTCGGCCCGGGCCGGCTCGGCGACTGGCTGCAGGCCGAGGGTGAGGTCCTGGGTCACGACGAGCACGTGGCCCAGGTGCGCGGCCGTCTCTATGGGCCGCGCCACGAGGTGCTGACAGGGCTGGGCGCCTTCGCGCTGCTGAGCCGCCACCGCACGCTCAAGGCCCCGCGCTAGATTGGGCAATTGCTCTTCTTGGGAGTATATGATCGCATCGAGCGTTTCTCACCCAGGCGATGATGCGGCCCCATCTCATCATTTTCGACTGCGATGGCGTGCTGGTCGACAGCGAGCTCCTGAGCTGCCGCTGCCTGTGCGAGGCCCTGGCCGGGTGCGGGATCGAGGTCGGCGTGGAGGAAACCCTCGACCTCTTCCTCGGCCGCAGCCTCGACGCGGTGCTCGGGCATTACCAGGCCCTCGGCCGGTCCATTCCCCGGCAATTTCCGGCCGAGCTGAGGGCAAAAGTGCAGGAAACCTTCCGTTCCGCCCTTTGCCCCATCGACGGCGTCGGGTCGGTGCTGGAAGGCCTGAAAATCCCGCACTGCGTCGCCTCCTCGAGCGCTCTCGACCGGGTGTCCCTCTCGCTCTCCCTGACCGGCCTTGCCCGGCACTTCGGCGACCGGCTCTATACCGCGCAGATGGTGGACCGCGGCAAGCCTGCCCCCGACCTCTTCCTGTATGCCGCCGGACGCATGCAGGCTGATCCCGCGCGCACGCTCGTGATAGAGGACAGCGTGAGCGGCGTGCAGGCGGCCAAGGCCGCCGGCATGACGGTCTGGGGGTTTGTCGGTGGCAGCCACTATCGCGTGCGCGACGGCGCCGTCAGCCTGCTCGAAGCGGGGGCCGACCGGGTGTTCGCGCGCATGGCCGACTTCTGGCCAACCGACCGGTAGAGAGATCATGGCGTCATCCGACAATGACAACACACGTCTCGACGAGGCGGCGCGGGCCGGCTGGCTCTACTTCATCGCCGGCCATACGCAGGATGAAATCGCCAAGACGCTGAAGATCTCCCGCGCCTCGGCGCAGCGCCTGGTCTCGCTCTGTCTCGCCGAGCGCCTGATCACCTTTCGCCTCGAGCATCCGATCTCGGCCTGCATGGAACTGGCGGCCCGGCTCCGGGACCAGTTCCATCTCGCCCGCTGCGAGGTCGTGCCGACCGATCCTGCCGCTCCGCTGGCCGCCACCGGCATCGCCGAGCGTGCGGCCACCATCCTGGAAGCGACCCTGCGCACGGAGAAGCCGACGATCGTCGCCCTGGGGACGGGCCGCGCCGTGCGCGCCGCCGTCGAGCGGGTGTCCCCGATCGACTGTCCCCATCACCAGATCGTGTCGCTGGTGGGCAACATCTCGACCGATGGCTCGGCGAGCTTCTTCGATACGGTGGGCCGCCTCGCCGACCGCACCAAGGCGCGCCACTATCCCATGCCGATGCCGTTCCTGATGTCGTCTCGAAGCGTGCTCAAGCAGATGCTGCGCATCGATCCGATCGCCAAGGCGCGGGCGGTCGCCGCCAAGGCCGATCTGCGCCTGGTCGGCGTCGGCCAGATGGACCAGGCGGCGCAGGTCTATGTCGACGGCTTCGTCTCGCGCGAGGAGCTGTTCGAGATGAGGCGGCGAGGCGCCGTCGGCGAACTGATCGGCTGGGCCTTCGATGCCGAGGGCCGGGTCATCGAGGGCGGCACCAACAACCGGCTCACCAGCATCGCCCTGCAGCTTCCCGTCCGCGGCCTGACCATCGGCGCCGCCGTCGGTCCGGCCAAGGTCGCCGCGATCAGGGCGGCGTTGAGGGGCCGCCTGCTGAACGGCCTGATCACCGACGAAGCGACCGCGGACGCGATCTTGAAGGGCTGAGCCTCTTGCCGGACCGCGGGCCTCCAGGCCCGCTCATGATTGATGTCTTTGGCTGGGTAGCAAGAGGCAGGCCTGGAGGCCCGCGATCCGGCAAGACTCGATCCGGCTATGCACCATCGCCCTCTTGACACGCCTCCGCCCCAGTCTGAACATACGCCCAACGCGTGGGCATATGCCCAACGCGAATTTGGGAGGATACCGTGAAGCCATCGTTTGGCGCCCTTGTGGGCGCGGCCATCCTGTCGATATCGGCCCCCGCGATCGCCGAGACGCTCACCATCGCCACCGTGAACAACAGCGACATGATCCGCATGCAGGGGCTGACCAGCGACTTCACCGCCAAGAATCCCGACATCACCGTGAAATGGGTGACGCTCGAGGAGAACGTGCTGCGCCAGCGCGTGACCACCGACATCGCCACCAAGGGCGGCCAGTTCGACGTGCTGACCATCGGCACCTACGAAGTGCCGATCTGGGCCAAGAAGGGCTGGCTGGTGCCGCTCGACAATCTCGGCGCCGAC
>DATHNU010000445.1:0-6875 GCA_035485695.1 Reyranella sp.
GCCGCGGCGCGGCCACCCGACGTGCCGGCGACACCGAAACCACCGGCCGAAGCCGGCGTGCGCCCGCCAGAGGCACCGCAGACGCCGTTTTCGTCTCCCCTGCCGACTCCGACGCTGCCCATGCCGGCCCCGACGCCGCCCACACCCGCCGCGCCGCCGGCACATGCACTGGCGGCGCCGACACCCCCGCTGCCCCGCGCCAGCCCTGCGCCGCAGCGGCCCGACCTTCATCCCGCGCCGCCGACGTCGGCTCCGCCCCGCCGTCCGGCCGCTTCGGCTGCCGCCGAATCGCCGTCGACCTCGCCGTTCGTGAATCCGGCGGACACCTACAACCGGGCCCGGGTTGCCGACAATTACCTCTGGCAAATCGCCCGCAAGCTTCAGGGCTATCGCTACGAGGCGCACGTCAATGTCAGCCACGGCACCACCGTGGTGCGGGTCACGATCGCGCGCGACGGCAGGCTGCTCGATGTCGAGGTCGCCGGATCGAGCGGCGTCCCGGAGTTCGACCGCGGCGTGCTGGCGGGCGTTCGTTCCGGCTCGCCGTATGATCCGTTGCCGCCCGACATCCAGGGCGCCAGCGCCACCTTCACCCTGCCGCTGGTCTCGGTGAATCGCCAATGATCCGGCGTGCGCCGCCGCCACCGTTGCCACGGGGACGATGACTCTCTCGCAGCACGGGGCGATCGTGATCGGGGCCGGCGTCGCGGGCCTCTCGACGGCGCTCTATCTCCAGCGCGCCGGCGTGGCGGTGACAGTCATCGATCCGCTGCCGCCGGCGGGCGGCGCCTCATTCGGCAATGCTGGACTGCTCAGTCCCGACACCGCGGTGCCGATCGCGCTCCCCGGCATGCTGCGCAAGGTGCCGGGATGGCTGCTCAATCCGCTCGGCCCGCTCTCGGTGACGCCGAGCTATTTCCCGCGGGCGCTGCCCTGGCTGCTGCGCTGGGTCGAAGCCGGACGGCTCGATCGCGTGATCGCGATCTCCGACGCGATGCGCGCACTCCACCGCGAATCGCTCGCCTGCTGGCAGGAGCTGCTGGGACCGTCGCTCTACGGCGACCTGATCCGGCCGCTGGGCCAGGTGCAGGTCTGGGAAGGCGATGCCGAGGCCGCCAACTCGGGCGTCGAACACCAGGTGCGCGACCGCCATGGCATAAAGAGCGAGGCGCTGACGGCCGACGATCTGCGCCAGATGTTCCCGGGCATCTCGCGCGAGGTGACGCGTGGCCTGCTGGTCCCGGGCAATGGTCATACGGTGAGCCCGCAGCGCAGCGTCAACACGCTGGGCGAGTTGTTCCGCAAGGAAGGTGGCACGCTGATCAACGAGCGGGCGATGAAGCTGATCCCGCGCGAGGGTGGCGGCTGGATGGTGATGACCAATCTCGCCAATCGCTCGGCCGAGCACGTCGTCGTGGCGATGGGCGCCTGGTCGCGCCAGTTGCTCGATCCGCTGGGCATCAAGGTCGCGCTGGAAACCGAGCGCGGCTACCACGCCATGCTGTTCGATCCGGAGGTCATGCCGGCCTTGCCGATCAGCAACAAGACGCGCGCCTTCGGCGTGACGCCCATGGAGGACGGCCTGCGCGTCGCCGGCACGGTGGAGATCGCGGGGCTGGAGGCACCGCCCAACGAGGAGCGCGCAAAGGTCCTGGTGCAGCACGCCAAACGGATGTTCCCGGCGCTCAGCGGTTCGAAGGTGCGCTACTGGATGGGTTTTCGGCCCTCCACGCCCGACAGCCTGCCGATCCTGGGCCCCGCCGCCGCTCGGCCCGGCCTGCATTTCGTCTTTGGTCACGGCCATTTCGGCATGACCGGCGGACCGCCCAGCGGCCGGCTCGTCGCGCGACTGATCACCGGCCAGGCACCCGGCCTCGATCCCGCGCCCTACGCGGCGCAACGCTTCGGCTGAGAGGGACGGTTGCCCGCCGCACTTGTTACGGCGGGCAACCGTCCAAGCTGCTCAGGCGGCCTGGATGAGGCCGAGCTGCGTCAGCGCCGTCACGCCGTCGTCGAGGCCGACTTCCTCGGCGATGCGGCCGCTCTCGACGCGGATCACGGTCGTGCCCGTGAAGCGCATCTTGCGGCCCGACGCCGCCGGCAAGGCGCCGATGAGGAAATCATCGAAGGCAGGACCGGTGTGCGTGCCGCCGCCGATCCAGCGGCCCACGACATGGTCACCCTCGGCGATGAGATCGGCCGCGCCGCCGAAGCTGAGGTCGGGGAATGCCCGGCGGAAGCCGTTCATGAAATCCGCCACATCCTTGCGGCCGCGACGCGGCTCATGCAGCGAATACTGCAGCAGCATGTCGGGCGCGGCGAGCTCCTCGATCACCTTGGGATTCCAGGGATTGCCCCAGAACTCCGTGAACCAGCGGCCGACGATGGCCTTGTTTTCCTGTTCCTTGGACATGGGCAGATTCCTTCATGTTGGTGCCGTTGCGCGCGAGCCACCGACGACTCTGCATCGGTGAACGCGCTAGGCGATGTACGCCGCCAACGCTTCCGGAAATATCCGCCGGCCGCCGCCAATTAGAATTGCAGTCTCCTAGACGAAGACGGATTCTCAAGGGGCCACAACAAAGACCTCATGCTGAGGAGCGAGCGGCGCGAGCGTCTCGAAGCATGGGCAACGAGTACGTGCGTGTTGCCCACCCTTCGAGACGCGGCCCCATGGGCCGCTCCTCAGGGTGAGGTTCGTTTGTGGAAGCCGGAGAGAACCTACCGGTTCGCCCGGGCCACGGCGGCGTTCAGCAGGAGGTTGGCGCCGGGGACGGAACGGGTGAGCTCGATCGCCTCGTTCACATTGTGGCTGATACCCTCGAAGCAGGGCGTGAAGATCATCGCCGTCGGCGCCATCGTGGCCACGGCATAGGCGTCGTGTCCGGCCTGGCTGCGCATCTCGCGATAGGGCAGGCCGAGCTCCTGGGCGGTCGATTTCAGGAGCTCGATGCATTCGCGTGCGAACAGGTCGGTGCCCCAGCTCCAGCCTTCCGCGACCTCGATCTCGACATTGGCCTTCTTGCCGGCCGCCGCGATCGCTGAGTCGATCTCCCTGCGCATGGCCTGGAAGCGGTCGGGATCGATGTGGCGGAAGTCGATGGTCAGCTTGACCTGCTCGGCATAGGTGCCGGGCAGGTTGGGAAAGCTTTCGATGCGGGTCGTGGTGGTGCGCCCTTCGTCGGCCGCAAAGGCGAGGCCGATATCGTTGACCGCGGCGATGACATAGCCCGCGCCGACCAGGGCGTTGCGCCGCATCGCCATCGGCGTGCCGCCGGCATGGCCGGTGTCGCCGTTCAGGGTGAGCCTGAGCGCCTGCGTCCGGTAGCCGCCGACCACGATGCCGATGTCGCAGCCCTCGCGGTCGAGCACCGGCGCCTGCTCGATGTGCAGCTCGAGGTAGGAATCGAACGCCCGCTGGCCCAACGGCGCAGGGCCGGCATAGCCGATCGAATCGAGCGCCTGCTCGACCGTGATGCCGGCATCGTCGGTGGTGGCCAGCACGCTGTCGAGGCTCAGCACCTTGGCGAAGGCCATCGAGCCCATCATCGGCGGGCTGAAACGGGCGCCCTCCTCGTTGGTCCAGCAGATGACTTCGATGCCGCGCTTGGTCACCAGCCCGCGGTCGTTGAGCGTGCGCACAACCTCGAGGCCGCACAGCACGCCTAAAATGCCGTCGTAACGGCCGCCGCAGATCTGGGTGTCGAGGTGACTGCCGATGGCGACCGGCGGCAGGCTGCCATCGCTGCCGGCGCGTCGCGCGAAGATATTGCCCAGCCGGTCGATCTCGACGCTGCAGCCCGCTGCGCGCGCCCATTCGACGAACAGGTCGCGCATCTCCTTGTCCTCCGCCGACAGCGCCAGCCGGCGGAGCCCGACATCGCGGAACCGGCCGATCTCCGCCGAGCGCTCCAGGCTCTGCCACAAGCGTTCGGGATTGATCTCCAGGACATTGGCGACCACGCGCGGGCTCCCTTCTGTTTCCGTTTGCAGCATTCTACCAAGAAGCGTGCCAGCCGCGCTCAATGCTCGAGGTCGATCTGCTCCGGCGGCGGCGCTGCCTTGAGGTTCATCCGCCCCTCGTAGATCGGCCGCCCGCCGGTGATCGGCCCTGGATATTGGACGAACAGCACGGTGCCGCCGGTCTCGGTCCGCATCTCGTTCTCGAAATGCGGGTCTTCCATGTAGACCAGCGTGCCCGGGCCGTACTTACGCTCGCCCATCTGGAACTCGCCGTCGATGATGTACCAGACCTGCGCGAAATCGTGCTTGTGCAGCGGAAACCCCGCGCCGGGCGCGTAGCGCAGGAAGCCGGCATTGGGCACGGTCGGGCGCTCGGGCGTCGGGTGGAAGAGGAATTTGGTGGCGTTCCTGAAGCGGCCCATCTCCCAGTCCATCTCGCTGGGATGGCGGAACTCCGGCGCGTTGTGGGTCGGGTTGGCCGTTCGCTTGGCTTCTGCTGTCATGGCTGCCTCCTGCCGTTTTTGCCGGGTCGTCGGAATGGACGCTACGCCGGCTTCCGCCGTCCCGTCACCACGCCGTAGACCAAATCGTGAGCGAACATGCCACCGGCGATTGACGTGTCGTAGCTCGCCCACAGCCGGGGCAGGATCTCGACTCGATGGCCGCCGCGCGCCTTCAGGTTGACCAGCCCGGCATCCTGGGCGGCCACGAGGAGCTGGCGGACATGGGTGCGGGAAACGCCGAATCTGTCCCCGATATCGGCGTAGGGCACGGCCGTATGCGGACGATCAGGATCGGCCAGGGCGGATTGAAGCAGCGCCGCCAACACCATGTGGCCGCCGGCGCGGTAGAAGAACAGCATCATGTCGGGAACCGATGCGAGGAGCTTCATGCCGAGCGGCCAGAAAGCCATGGCTGCGCGCCGATGCAGGACCTGGAATGCCGGATCGCGCCGCATCACCGGCCCGTAGTCGTTTTGCGGGCAGAGCAGCGTGAGCGGCGCATAGTGTGCTGCCAGCCAGTCGCGATCGTGCTCCAGCATCTTTTCCGTCGGCTTCAATATGCGCAGGCGTCGGTCCTTGTCCGACGGCACCACGTCCAAAAAGCCGACCTCGCGTAAGCGGGCGACGAGATGGTCGACCTGACGTGCGCTCGCGCCCAATCCGGACGCGGCGATCTGCTGCTTCAGGCGACCGACGGTGAACCATGTCTCGCGACGGTCGGGATCCTGGCCGGCGTCGAGGACGACAGCCAAGTGATAGACCAGGAAACGGCCCGTCTCGATCAGCAGCCGCACCAGAAACGGATCGTGGCCATAGACCCCGAGAAAGCGATCGAGATAGAGCTTGCGGGCGTCGGGAAAGCGCGGATTCCCGAGGATCTCCTCGATGGAGACGTGCGGCGCCTGCGCGAGCAGCCGCTGGATTTCAGAATCGCCCAAAGCGCCCCATGCCCGACATTTCACCGACACGGAAGCTATTGGCTCGGCAAACTCCGCGCAATCTTTTCCAAAGCCCGCCTACTCCAGCACCTTGGGCGGCCGATAGAGCGGAAAGCCGTTGAACGGCCGGGATCGCTCGTGGTCCGGCACCTCGTAGAAATTGGACTTGCCGTTGTTGTGCAGCCCGCCATCGACTCTGAGCGCGATGCCGGTGACATAGGCGGCCGCCTCGCTCAGCAGGTAGACGATGGCGCCGGCGATCTCGGACTCCGTGCCATGCCGCTTCATCGGGATCCGTGTCCTGACGTTGCGCAGCACGTCGTGGGCGCGCTCGGGATAGCGGTCGAGGCCCGAGGAGGCGATGAAGCCGGGCAGCACCGCGTTGACGCGCACCCCGGCATGCACCCACTCGACCGACGCGGTGTAGGTGAAGTTGGTCTGTCCGGCGCGGGCCGCGCCGTTGTGGCCCATGCCCGGCATGCCGAGCTCCCAGTCGGCGCCGACATTGACGATGGCGCCGCCGTTGCCTTCCATCCAGCACCGGTAGACTTCCTTGGACACCAGGAAGGTCGCGGTCATGTTGTTGGCGATCACCGCGTTCCAGCCGTTGAGCGAGATGTCCTTGAGCTGTGCCGGAAACTGGCCGCCCGCATTGTTGACCAGCCCGTCGATGCGGCCGCCCCAGGCCAGCACGCGCTCGACCGCCTCCTTGACCTGGTCCTCCCGCCGCAGGTCGGCCGCGAAGGTGAAGGTGTCGGGATCGTCGAGCTCCTGCTTCACCTGCCCGAGCTTCTCCGGCGTGCGCCCGATCAAGGCGATGCGCGCGCCCAGCGAGCGCAGCTCATGGGCGGTGCAGCGGCCGAGCCCCGAGCCGCCGCCGGTGACGATGATGGTCTGGCCGGCGAACAGGCCGGGACGGAAGATGGAATGGTATTGCATGGCTTCCTTTTCCTCTCCCCCGCTAGGGGGAGAGGCTAGGTGAGGGGGAATCGATGTGCGTCACCCCCTCACCCGTCCTCTCCCCCTAGCGGGGCAGAGGAGCCTGAAAGGATGTCGTCGAAATCTACTCGATCCTGATGTTGGCGGCCTTCACGACCTCCGCCCACTTCGTCATCTCCGCGCGTAGGAAAGCCGCGAACTCTTCGGGCGTCGAGCCGATGCAGTCGGCGCCGAGGTCGGCGAACTTGGCCTTGATGTCTTCCATGCGCATGATCTTCGCGACTTCGTCATGCAGGCGTTGCAGCACGGCCGGCGGCGTGCCGGCCGGCGCGATCAGGGCGTTCCATTCGGAGATCTCGCAGTCCTTCACGCCGGCTTCGGCGATGGTCGGCACGTCGGGCGCCGCCGGCGAACGCTGCGCACTTGTCACGGCGAGCGCCCGCACCTTGCCGCCGCGCACCTGCGGCAAGGCCGCCGACATATTGCCGAAATAGAACGGCACATGGCCCGCCGCGACATCGACGATCGCCAG
>DATHNU010000446.1:0-5944 GCA_035485695.1 Reyranella sp.
GGAGTCATCCGGCGCCTGCCGATCTGTGGGACGAGGTGGCGTTGTTGCAATACACCGGCGGCACGACGGGAATGCCGAAGGCGGCGATGCTGACGCACGGCTGCGTCGTCTCGGCGATGGCCCAGGGTCAGGCATGGACCACGCCCTACACCACACCCGGCACCGAGAAGGTCGTGTGCGTGCTGCCGCTGTTCCACATCTACGCGCTGTCGGGAATTATGCTGGGCGCGGTGCGCAACGGCAACCAGCTGATCCTTTATCCGCGGCCCGACATCGACATGATCGTGAGCGACCTCGCGAACAAGAAGCCGAGCTTCCTGCCCGGCGTGCCGACGCTCTACACGGCGATCCTGAAGCATCCCAAGGCGCAGGGGCTCGATCTGAAATCGCTGAAGATCTGCATGTCGGGCGGCGCACCGTTGCCGGTCGAGGTGCAGCAGAGCTTCGAGAAGCTGACCGGCGCTACCTTGATCGAGGGCTACGGCCTCACCGAGACCTCGCCCACCGGCGCGATCTGCCCGGTCGACAAGAGCGTGCGCCGCACGGGCTCGTGCGGCCTGCCGATGCCCGGCACCATCATCGAAATCCGCGACATGGAGAAGGCCGAGCGCGTGCTGCCGTCGGGCAAGGAAAACGTCGGCGAGGTCTGCATCATCGGCCCGCAGGTGATGAAGGGCTACTGGAAGCAGCCGGAGGAGACCGAGAAGGTGCTGTTCAGCCATCCGGCCAGCAACTGGAAGGGCCTGCGCACCGGCGACATGGGCTACATGGACGACGACGGTTGGCTGTACCTGGTCGATCGCTCCAAGGACCTCATCATCTCGTCGGGCTACAACGTCTATCCGCGCATGATCGAGGAGGCGGTCTACGAGCTTCCCGCGGTCGACGAGTGCGTGGTGATCGGCATCCCCGATGCCTACCGCCAGGAAGCGCCCAAGGTGTTCGTCAAGCTGAAGCCCGGCGCCTCGCTCACTTTCGACGAGCTCAAGAAGCATCTCGAAGGCAAGATCGGCAAACACGAGATGCCGGTCGCGCTGGAGATCCGGCCAGAGCTGCCCAAGACTCCCGTCGGCAAGCTCTCCAAGAAGGAACTGAAAGAGGAAGAGCGCGCCAAGGCGCGGGCCAAGGCGGCGTGATCATTCTCTTCCGGACCGCGAGCGTCCTCAGCGCGGAGATTACTCCGCGCGACTCGCTCATGATTCATCCTCATCTTTCATGTTCCTCTCCCCCGCTAGGGGGAGAGGTTAGGTGAGGGGGTTGCGCGAGCCATCAATGCCCCCTCACCCAGCCTCTCCCCCTAGCGGGGGAGAGGAGCCAGTGTATGAGCGAGCGGGACGCTCGCGGTCCGGAAGACCATGACAGCGCGTCGCGTATTCCTACTGGGCAGCACCGGCTTCGTCCTCGCCGGCTGCTTCGACACGCCGTGCGAGGAGGAGAATGCGGCGCAGAAGGCCTTCCTCGACGGGCTGCGCGCGCTCGCCAAGCCGGCACTCGCCTCCAACAACCCGCTGCAGGTCGAGGAAGCGGCCAACCAGAGCGTGGCACTGGCCGACAAGGTCGGCGGCTTCTCCGGCTGGTGCGGCACGCTCACCAGGATCGAGGGCAACGCCCAGACCGTGGCCGTCACGGTCGATATCGGCCGCCAGGTTTCGCTCTACGCGTTCAACGACTGGGCGCTGGCCGCCGCCGGCTCGCTGGCCGACCTGTTTTCCACACGATCGCGCGAGACGCCGCCGCCGGGCCTTTCCGATGCGGCCATCGCGGCGCTAAAAACCCTGCGGCTTGGCGAACGCGTGCTGCTCTCCGGCCGGATGGGCGAGATCGCGGGCTCCGGCGTGTTCGATCTCTCCCGCCTGTTCGGCAAGAGCGATGCTGAGCACCGCCAGTTCCTGCTGGCGCCACGCTTCGTGGCGCGCATCGAGGCCCTCGCGGCATCGAAGAAGAAGTAGAAAGGATTTTTAGGTGCCGTCTTTTTCGTACGATTTTCCCTACGCCTCGAAAAAACTTCCAGTCTTTGCCGCCAATGTCGTCGCCTCCTCGCAGCATCTCGCCGCGACGGCCGGCTTGCGCATGCTGGCGAAGGGCGGCAACGCGGTCGATGCCGCCATCGCCAGCGCCGCCGCCATCACCGTGGTCGAGCCGACCAACAACGGCATCGGCGCCGATGCCTTCTGCATCCTGTGGGACGGATCGAAGCTCGTCGGTCTGAACGCCTCGGGCCATTCGCCGGCGCTGATGACGCCCGACCAGTACAAGGGTCAGGACAAGATGCCGAGCGTCGGCTGGGGCAGCGTCAGCACGCCGGGGGCGGTGTCGCTGTGGGTCGAGCTGCACAAGCGTTACGGCAAGCTGCCCTTCGCTGACCTGTTCGAGCCCGCCATCAAGTATGCCAGCGACGGCTATCGCGTCTCCTACATGGTTTCACGCCAGTGGGAACGCGCCATCGACCGGCTGAAAGGCCAGGAGAGCTGGGTGAAGGCCTTCCTGCCCGGCGGTCGCGCGCCCAAGGCGGGCGAGCTGTGGAAGTTTCCCGACCAGGCCAGGACGCTCACCAAGATCGCCGAGAGCAAGGGCGACGCCTTCTATCGCGGCGAGCTTGCCGAGGCGATCGACAAGTATGCCAAGGAGACGGGCGGGACGCTGCGCAAGGAAGACCTGGCGGCGCACCAGCCGGACTGGGTCGATCCGATCGGCCTCACCTATCGCGGCACGACCCTGCACGAGATCCCGCCGTCGGGTCAGGGGATCGCCGCCTGCATGGCGCTGGGCATCCTGGAGAATTTCGACGTCGCCGGCCATGACGCCGACGGCCCCGAGGTGGCGCATCTGCGCATCGAGGCGATGAAGCTCGCCTTCGCCGATATCTGGCGCTACGTCGCCGATCCGCGCTTCATGGAAGTGACGCCGGCGCAGATGCTCGACAAGCACTATCTCAAGAGCCGCGCCAGGCTGATCGATCCCAGGAAGGCCAAGGACTTCGGCCCGGGCACGCCCAAGGACGGCGGCACGATCTATCTCGGCACGGCCGACGCCTCGGGCATGATGGTGTCGCTGATCCAGTCGAACTACACGGGCTTCGGCTCGGGCATCGTCGTGCCGGGCACGGGCATCGCGCTGCAGAACCGCGCCACCGGCTTCGTGACGACCGCGGGCCACGCCAACCAGGTCGGGCCCAAGAAGCGGCCGTTCCACACCATCATCCCCGCCTTCATCACCAAGGACGGCAAGCCGGTGGCGACCTTCGGCCTGATGGGCGGCGCCATGCAGCCGCAGGGCCACATGCAGGTCTTCTCGCGCATCGTCGACTACGGCCAGAATCCGCAGGCCGCCATCGACGGCCCGCGCTGGCGGGTGCACGAGACCGACGGCACGGTGTGGACCGAGGAGCACATGCCGGCGGCGACCATCGACGGCCTCGAGGCGCGCGGCCACAAGGTCACGCGCACCAAGTGGCCGAGCTTCGACTTCGGCTCCAGCCAGATCATCTGGCGGTTCCCCGACGGCGGCCCCTATCTCGCCGCCTCCGAGAGCCGCCGCGACGGCGCGGCGGTCGGCTTCTGATGTCTTGCCGGACCGCGGGCCCCTGTCCTGAGCCAAGCCGAAGGATCCGGGCCCGCTCAGGCTCATTGCTGGGAGCGCGCCACTCCGTGGCGCTCTTCGTGGATCACACAAATGAGCGCCACGGAATGGCGCGCTCCCAGCAAAGACCATGACCACCACCGTCTCCATCGCCAGCGGCGGCTTCGCGATCAACGGCACGCCGAGCTACGCCGGCCGCAGCTGGAAGGGCCATCGCATCGAAGGCCTGCTGTTCAACAGCCGCATGGCCAACGCCATCGCCGACGACGACAACCCTTCTACACGCGGCGCCTGGGCCTATGCCGACGGCGACTGGGATGCCGAGCGCAGCACGCGCGAGTTCATCGCCGCCCTGCCCTCCTACCGCGCCCACGGCCTGCTCGGCGTTTGCCTGAACCTGCAGGGCGGCAGCCCGCAGGGCTATTCGTGGCACCAGCCGTGGAAGATCTGCGGCTTCACGCCTGAAGGCGCGATCAAGCCTGCGTGGGCTGCGCGGCTCGCGAGCGTGATCGCCGCCTGCGACCGGCTGGGCATGGCCGTGGTCCTCGGCCTGTTCTACGGCAAGCAGAGCGGCATCCTGAAGGACGAAGCGGCGGTAAAGGCCGCCGTCGCCAACACCGTCGACTGGCTGCTCGAACGCGGCGCCACCAACGTGCTGATCGAGATCGGCAACGAGGTCGACCTTGAGAACGCGTTCGCCCATCCGATCATCACCACGGCGCGCTGCCACGAGCTGATCGAGCTCGCCAAGAAGCGCAGCCAGGGAAGGCTGCTGGTCAGCACCAGCCTGATCATGCGCGACGCGCCGCCAGCCGCCATCGTCGCCGCTGCCGACTTCCTGCTGCCGCACGGCAACCGCATCCACGGCCCCGACGGCGCGACCCAGCCCAGCCCGCACGGCATCCGCCTGCAGGTCGCCAACTGGCGCGCCTGCACGGCCTATCGCGGCCAGCCGATCGTCTACAACGAGGACGACCATTTCGAGTTCGACAAGCCCGACAACCACTTCGTCGCCGCCGTCGAATCGGGCGCGAGCTGGGGCTACTTCGACTACCGCATGAGCCGCGAGCGCTTCGAGGACGGCTTCCAGTCGCTGCCGGTCGACTGGACGATCTCCTCCATCCGCAAGCGCGGGTTCTTCGGGCTGCTCAAGGAAATAACGGGCGCCTGATCGCGAGCGAACGAGATTCTACCAGGTCACGCGAAGGCCGGCGGTGAGCGCGTGGCTGGAGTCCTGGCCTGCGATGTTGCCCTCGTAGCGGAGGTACACGCTCATCGCCTCGGCGATCGCGGTGCCGGCCGAGAAGCCGATGACAGCGCCGTCGCGCGTCGGCGCCGCGCCGAACACCGTGAACGGCACCGAAGGTGCGCCCACGAACGACGCCGTCACCGGACGGGCGGTGTCGGAATACTCGTGGCTCCAGCCGAGACGTAGCTGGGCAGCGATCTTGTCGCGCAAGCCCACATCCACCGCCGCACCGACCTGAGCGCCGAAGATGGTGCGCAGCGAGCTGGTGGTCTGCTGCGCCACGCTGAGGTCGAGCGACTGCGCACCGGTCTCGGTGAAGCCGTTCTGCGTCGCCACGGAGCCCTGCAGCAGCGCGAACGGGGTGACGAAGTAGCCAGGCGCGCCGCCCAGATCGACGCGGTATCCGCCCTCGACCTGGCCTAAAAACTGGTTGCCGGCGGTCTGGCCGAAGGCGGTGCGCGGCTGCAGGCCGGGGATGTTGATCGGCCGCCACAGCTGGTTGGCGTTGTAGGCATAGGCCGCCAGCGCATCGACGTAGACCGGGCCCTGGGTGAAGCTGCCATAGAGGCCGGCCTGCACGGTGTCGGTGACACTGCGGCCCTCGAAGCCGCCGGTCCACTGGCCGCCTGTCTGGTAGCCCACGGTGACGCCGGCCAGGAAGTTGGGAGCAATCTGGCGGTCGAGGCCACCGGAGAAGCCGCCGACACTATAAGTGAAGGTGCCGGCATTGTTGTTGCCGGCGATGGTGCCGGTGCCGCCGACCGCGCCGCCCCAGGCGCTCCACAGCGCGGGCTCGGTGGTATCGCAGGCGACATCGCAGGCTTCGGCCAGCGCGACCTTGGCGCCGCTGCCGCTCCTGCTGCCGGCGCGGTTGGCGAAGTTGGACATGAAGAGCTGCGCGCCCTGCACCATGGCATTGGAGAAGCCGGCATAGTTCTGGCCGCTGATGGCATCGAGGATCTGCGGGCCCTGCGTCGTACCGAGACCGACAAGGGTGCTCAGCACCGTGGCGAAGTCGCCGCTGGCTGCGGGGAACGTCTGGTCGAGCACGCGGCCAACCGCCTTCTGGTTGAAAGTCCGGCCGCCCTGGGAGAAGGCGTCCTGCACCACCGACAA
>DATHNU010000447.1:0-8561 GCA_035485695.1 Reyranella sp.
GCCACGAACGGATTGGCGAACTTCTCGCGGTATTCCTCGGTGCGCTTGGCGATCTTGGCGGCATCGCCGATGTCGGAGCGGAAGATGATCTCGACCGCGCCCTTGGCGCCCATCACGGCGATCTCCGCGCCCGGCCAGGCATAGTTCACGTCGCCGCGCAGGTGCTTGGACGACATCACGTCGTAGGCGCCGCCATAGGCCTTGCGGGTGATCACCGTCACCTTGGGCACCGTCGCCTCGGCGTAGGCATAGAGCAGCTTGGCGCCGTGCTTGATGATGCCGCCGAATTCCTGCTGGGTGCCCGGCAGGAAGCCCGGCACGTCGACGAAAGTGACGATGGGTATGTTGAAGGCATCGCAGAAGCGCACGAAACGTGCGCCCTTGCGCGCGCTGTCGATGTCGAGGCAGCCGGCCAGCACCATCGGCTGGTTGGCCACGAACCCCACGGTGCGACCGGCCATGCGGCCGAGACCGATCACGAGGTTGCCGGCCCATTCAGGCGAGAGCTCGAAGAAGTCACCCTCGTCGACGACTTTCAGGATGAGCTCCTTGATGTCGTAGGGTTTGTTTGTATTGTCCGGCACCAGGGTGTCGAGCGAGAGGTCGTCGCGGTCCACCGGATCGAGCGTCGGCCGCAGCGGCGCCTTCTCGCGGTTGTTGGACGGCAGGAAATCGACGAAGCGGCGCAGCTGCAGCAGCGCGTCGACGTCATTCTCGAAGGCGAGATCGGAGACGCCGGACCTCTGCGTGTGGGTGAGCGCCCCGCCCAGCTCCTCCTGCGTCACCGTCTCGTGCGTGACGGTCTTCACCACGTCGGGACCGGTCACGAACATGTAGGAGCTGTCCTTCACCATGAAGATGAAGTCGGTCATCGCCGGCGAATAGACCGCGCCGCCCGCACACGGTCCCATGACCATGGAGATCTGCGGGATCACGCCGGAGGCCATCACATTGCGCTGGAACACATCGGCGTAGCCCGCCAGCGAATCGACGCCTTCCTGGATGCGGGCGCCGCCGGAATCGTTCAGCCCGAGCACCGGTGCGCCCACCTTCATGGCGTTGTCCATGACCTTGCAGATCTTGGCCGCATGCATGCCCGAGAGCGCGCCGCCGAACACGGTAAAATCCTGGCTGAAGACATAGACCAGGCGGCCGTTGATCGTGCCATTGCCGGTCACCACGCCGTCGCCCGGGATCTTCTGGGTCTCCATGCCGAAGTCGATCGAGCGATGCTCGACGAACATGTCGTATTCCTCGAACGAGCCGGGATCGAGCAGCACGTCGATGCGCTCGCGCGCCGTCAGCTTGCCCTTGGCGTGCTGCGCCTCGACGCGGCGTTGCCCGCCTCCCAGGCGCGCCGCCGCTCGCCTTCGCTCGAGTTCTTCCAACATCTGCTGCATTCATGAACTCCGGCTCATTACGTCTGTTTTCGGCCAAAACAGAAGCAAGGTCTAGACCTGAGGCCGCTCCCGGGCAGGGCAAACGTCGTCCATCTGCCGGTCGGGCGACGCCGGTGCGCGGCCGCTTCGCTCGATGCGGAACAGGTCGTCTTCCTTGCCGATGCCGTCGATGTTGAAGCAGCGCAGCGAGCTTTCGGCCTGCACGGTGCAGTAGAAGTGGTCGAGACTGTAGCTTCGGATGCTCTTGACCGATGTGAACACGATCTCGACCTGGTCCCCTGCCGCGACGACGTGGCCGCACTGGGAGTAGTCCTGGAGCGGACTTCGGCCCCTCATCTTCACCTGGCCGTCCTTGTCGATGACGATCGTCCCCGCATGGTCGCCTTCGCGCGCCCGACGCTTGAATTGCCATTCGCCCGCAAGATCCTGCGCGGCCGACGGGCCGGCCACGGTCGCGAGCGCGGCAAGCGATGCCGCCAGGATTCCGATCCATCGTCTCACCGCCGCCTCTAGCGCAGGAATCGTTTCTCGTCGTCCTTGACCTTGCCCATACCCTGCAAGTCGAAGACATCCTCGACCGTGGCGATGCTGGCTTCGACGCCATGGATGCCGCCGTCCAATCGGATCTGGGCGAAAGTCTTCCGCATGGCGCCGACCGACGCGCGGATGGCATGGTTGCCCCAGATCAGCAGGCCGATCTTCTTCAGCGCCCGCACGCGCGCCACCGTCATCTGCGGATAGGCGGTCGGCACCAGCGCGATCGGCGCCTTGCCGTCCCATGCCTTGACGAAAGCCTCGATCTCGTCCGGCGTCCTCTGCCTGGAATGGACCAGGATCATGTCCGCGCCGGCCGCTTCGTAGGCGCGCGCCCGCTTCAGCGCTTCGTCCTGGCCCAGTCCCGCGATCAGCGCTTCGGTACGCGCCACGATCACCAGATCGGGATCGCGCCGCGCCGCCCGCGCCGCCTCGATCTTGCCCTGGAATTCTTCAATGCGGACCATGTCCTGGCGGCCGCCGGCGATCAGGCTGGTAACCTTGGGGAAGCTCTTGTCTTCCATCACGATGGCCGCCGCACCCGCCCTCTCATATTGCTCGATGGCGTAGAGCACGTTGATGGCGTTGCCGAAGCCGGTGTCGATATCGGCCACCACCGGCAGGCCGGAGCGGTCGGCCATGGCGCGCGTCATGTCGAGATGCTGGGTCATCGACACCACGCTGACGTCAGGTACGCCGTACATCGCGGAGAGTTCGAAGCCCGACGCCCAGATCGCGTCGAAGCCCGCCTCGGCCGCCAGTATCGCCGACAACGGACTGTGTGCCGCCATCGCCTCGACCAGGCCGTTCTTGGCCAGAACTTCACGGAATTTCGCGCCCGCGCCCATGATCATCCCCTCAGCCGTTCGTTTTCCAGGAGCGCCAGGAAGCGCGCACCGGCCTCGATGTCGAGCTTGATGTTCTCGTGCCGCAAGGTCGAGGTCGGGTCCTCGCCCCAGCGTTCGATTTGATAGAGCTCGTCGAGCTGGGCTGCAGCAAATGCCTTGTCCGCCGGCAAGTGACCCTCGGCGACGGCCAGCGCGATCACCAGCGAGCCCGAAATGTGCGTGAGATTGTAGAGCGCCGCGAGGGCCAGATCGCCGTGTGCGGCAACGACGTCGCGCAGCCGCGCCAGGACCTCGGCGGGCTGGGCGACGAATGTCGTGCCCTCGGCAACGACAAACCGCACGCCATAGCGTTCCGCCGCCCAATCGAGCAGCGGCTGCCACGTCTCCTGCTGGCGCTCCACCAGGCTCGACGGCGCGGGCGCGCGATAGCACAGCATGTCGGAGCCGGCATACTTCGCCGTATCCTCGATCACGCGTTCGCGCTGGACAGTCACACGGTCGAGTGCCGTGGCGGCGAGTCGTGTCAGCCGCAAATGCGAGACGTTGATCTCCGCCTTGTCCGGTATCTCCTGCCACTCCGCGGCGATCGCCTCCGCCAGGGCCTGCGTCGGCGTCACCAGCACCGCCTTGGCCGGCGTGCGCATCGGCTTGCCGTCGAGCAGGACGCGATAGCCGCCGTCGCCGACGTCGACCGCCGTCTCCTTGTAGAAGCGCTTCATCGGATCCTTAGGCGGCGAAGCCCTTGGCCTTCAGCGCCGCGTCGACCCAGGAGCGATCGAGCTTGCCGTCGTCGATGGCCTTCATGGTCGCCTCTTCGAGGAGCCGCGTGTGGCGCGCCGCCTCGAGCACGGCTTCGGCTTCATGCTGGCCGACCGCGACCAGGCCGTCGGCGTCGCCCACAATGATGTCGCCCGGCACGACGACCATGCCGCCGATCGAGACCGGCACACCGATCTGCCCAGGTCCGTCCCTGTATGGTCCTTTGTGCACGACGCCGCGCGCGAATACCGGGAAATCCGAACTCGAGAGCGCTGCGGCATCGCGAATCGCCCCATCGATCACGATACCGCCCAACCCGCGGCTGGCGGCGTAACGGGCAATGATTTCACCCATGATCGCCCGATCGATCGTGCCGCCGGCATCGACCACGATAACGTCGCCGGGCTCGGCGATATTCAGGGCCTTTTGCAGCATGAGATTGTTGCCGGGCGCCGTCTTCACCGTGAAGGCGGGTCCACACATCATCTTTTGCGCCGCCGTACCGGCGCCACGATGCATCGGCTTCAGCTCGCCGCCCGACCCCTGGACGCCCCCCATGACGTCGGACAGGTTGGGCGTCACCATTTCGGCCAAGCCTGCCACAAGAGCCTTCGATGGCCGCGATGGCATGGCCACGATGCGAAATCCCAACGACATTGAGTTCCCCTTCCTCTGCGTTGCGAGCGCTTATACGCCCCGTCCCCTTGGCGACAAGGTGACTTAACGCGGGCGGTCGCGTTTCGCAGCCGGACTCTGGCTCTGCGGTCGCGCCGAGCGCTGGCGCAGGTCGGCCGCGGACGGTACCGGCAGCTGTGCGCGCAAACCCGGCCGCAGGGCTTCGACCCGCGGCGCCACCACCGCGCAGGCATTGGCGCCGGCCTGGCGCGATGCCAGGTTGATCTGCGCCGGCAGGCTGGGAACGGTGCTGCCCGGCACGATCAGCCGCATAAGAGCGGGCTCCAGCGCCCCCGCGGTGGGCCGGCCGCTGCCGCCCTTCAGGCGCAGCGGCGAGGCGAGGGCTGCGTTCTGGTTGTCGCGCGCTTCGGGCGCCAGGATGAATTCCCAGCCCTCGCTGCGCAGCTGGACGTAACCGCCGCCCACCAGGACGGCGCGCGGCGTATCGACGACCAGCCGGCGCAGCGATGCCACGCCACCGCTCACGTCGAAGCGGCCGGCGATGCAGTTGAACGGCACGCCATCGGTGCCGCCGCCCAACAGGCGCTGCGTCTCCGCCGGCCAGCTGGCGAGCGGGTCGCGCGGCCAGGTGCCCTTGGCGACCGTGATGTCGATCGATCCGCTGGCAGAATTCAGCGCGTCGCGCGTCGTCCGTCCGCCGCCGCGCAGGCGCAAGTCGATGTCGGCCACCGAGTCGCGCAGCCCGAGATCGAAGCCCAGCAAGGAAGAGAGATCGCCCAGCGGCACGCGGTTGGCGGACGCGGTCAGGGTCGCCTGTCCGACGCGCCCGGTTGGATCGTAGGCGAGGTCAAAGCCCGCCGATCCGCTGCCGACGGTGGCGGCGGCCCGGAAGGCAAAGCGCGTTTCGCTCGAGGTGAGCGTGATCGACGCGTTCTGCACCTTGCTGCCCAGCCCGACGATTTCGCCCAGCCGCGCCGTCACCGAGACGGTCGAGCGGCCGAGCCAGGTCGCGGAAAACGGCAGGGTGGGGACAAGGCGCGGCTGCACAGGGGACGGGGCGCTGGCCGCGGCCGGCGCAGTCGGCGCTGCGTGCAGGTCGCCAAGGTCGAGGCGGCTCACATCGGCGTTGAGAGTGACGGTCGCGGTGCCTTTGCGATCGACCCGGAACAGGACATCGGCGGTGAGCTCGCTCGAGCCCACCTTCAAGGTCGTCACATCGACCTTGAAGGCGCTGCGCTGGGTCGCGGCCTTGGCGCTCAGCACATAAGGGCCGCCCGCCGGCACGGGCAGATGGATGTAAGGACCGAAGACGGAGACGTCAGGTCCCTCGGAATTGATCTGGACAGTGGTGCCCTTGACGCCGACGCCGCCCTTGATGGCGATCTTGCCGCCTCCGAACCCGCCCTGCACATCGATGTTGCCGGGCAAGCCTCGCATCCAGCCGTCGAACGAGCCGGCCGTGCCGGTGAGGTCGAGCGGCGTGGCGTGGGGGGCGGCGAAACGACCTTCGATCTGCAGGGGCTGGTTGGGCGCCGACGACCGGAGAGTGGCGCTCGGGATCTCCAGCACGACTGGCGGACGCCCCTCCTTTTCGGCGATGGTCAGGACCGAGTCGCGCACGTCGATGGTGCCGATCCAGGGAAATCCGTTGGTGGTGCGCAGCCGGAACGAACGGTTCTCGCCCGCATGGGGCCCCGACCCGTCGGGGGGCGGCAGCATCTCGAGATTGGCGTCGCCCACGTCGTTGGTCTCGACCAGGATGTCGGCGCCCTCGAGCAGGATGCGACCGATCTTGATCTCGCCCAGGAAGAGCGAGATCGGATCGATGTACAAAGTGAGCTTGCGCACGCGCGCCATCTCGGGGCGCGATCCCCACGGCGCGTTCGACAGCGTGACGCCTTCGGCCACCATGGCGGGCTCGCTGCCGAGCTTGACGGCCAGCGGCACCTTGGCCGCCAGCTCGCGGCCGGTCACCTTGCGGATCTGTTCAGTCAGACGAGCCTGGTAGCGCGAGAGATCGCGCGTGGCGACCCAAACGACGCCCACGATCGCGACGAGCGGAACCGCCGCGATGAGAACCCAGGTCAGCCGCCTCCAAGGAACGCGCATGCCAACCGATTCTCGCTCAATCGCCGCCGATCGAGAAGCCGAATGCCTCAACGGTACGGCGGAAGTGAGGCGGCGCTTCCGCCTCGACCTTCAGCTCGCCCTTGCCCGAGGGATGCGGCAGGACGATCCGGCGAGCATGGAGGTGCAAACGGCGGGCATCGGCGACAGGGGCCAGCAGCGCTTCCTCGCCGCCGTACTTGCCGTCGCCCAGAATGGGACAACCGATCGCCGCGCAATGCACCCGCAGTTGATGCGTCCGTCCGGTGCGCGGCCACAGCGCCAGAAATGCCGCACGCTTGCCGGCCCGATCGACCATGCGGAAGTGGGTCAACGCCTTCTGGCCACCTTCATGATCGACCTGCATCAATTCGCGATCGCCGCGCGCGCCCGGCCGCTTGGCAAGCGGCAGGTCGATGGCGCCTTCAGGCTTGGGCGGCAGGCCGACGACGACCGCCCAGTAGAACTTTTCGGTCTCGCGGTCGCGGAAGGACTCGCCCAGCCGCTTGGCCGCCTGCGCGGTGCGGGCGATCAGCAGCAGTCCTGAGGTATCCTTGTCCAGTCGATGAACCAATCGCGGCCGCTCCTCGAAGCCGAAGCGCAGCGCATCGAGCATGCCGTCGACGTGCCGCTCCGTGCCCGTTCCTCCTTGTACAGCGAGCCCGGGCGGTTTGTTCAGGGCGATGACGTGGTCGTCCTTGTGGATGACCAGCCGCTGGATTTCCGCGGCATCGTGGTCCGACACGCTGGGAATTTCCCGCGGCTTGGGCGGCGGCGTGGTCGTGACCCCGGGCGGCAGGCGAATGGTCTGACCGGGCTCGATCCTGTCCTTGCCTTCGGCGCGCTTGCCGTCGATTCGCACCTGGCCCGTGCGCAAAAGCTTCTGCAGCGCGCCGTGGCTCAGCTCCGGATAATGTCGCTGAAACCAGCGGTCCAACCTGAGCCCGGCTTCCTGGTCGACGACCGCGCGCAATTCCACCCGCCCGCTCATGTTCGCAGCTTTACTGTCTCATCCACGGGATGCATTCCTCGCGACATAAAATTTGTTTCCCGCAATTTCCGCTACCCCGCTAGTGCCCCGCCAGCGCGGGATTCACCTGCCAGCGCTCCGCCGGCCGTCCGCGACCCGGCGAAACGTCGTCGTCGGGGCGCCGTACAATACCGGCCGCCGTCAGCCGAGTGAGTACCATGTCCGCCTCGGTCGCGCTGACCGACTGGGCGAGGGCCGTGCGCCGGACATCCTCACGCGACACTTCCGTCCGTCCGCCAGCCTTCAGCCAGCGAACCACGCGGCGCGCCTGACGCTCCAGGTCGGTGGGTCCACCGCGACGGAACATCACGCTGGCATGGGGCCTGAAATAGCCCGTCCACAAGGCGACGGCGGCCTCGACCTGGGCGCACCCGATCGGGCCGGGCGGCCCAGACGCGGTGCCTCCCGACCAAGCGAGCAGCTCGAGCGCGGCGGCAAGCCGGGCCACCGTTCCGGAACCCTTGCCCAACCACGCCCTTTCGAGTCCTTCGGCGTGCTCGGTTTCGGCACGCAGGCGTGTGAGGAAGTTGTCGAAGCTGTCCAGCCCATGTTCGTCGAAGCCGAGCACGAGCGGGCCTGCCGCCAGGCGCACATGATCGGCGATGCGCCACAGCATGCCGACGGACTCGTCCGCCGGCGACTTTCGGCGCTCGCGCAGCGGGCAATAGGGCGGCGGGTCCGGCCACGCGTACAGAAACCGCGCTGCCAGTCCGTCGTCGGCCGCCTCCAGCGCCTTGGGCAGTCGGTCGGGTTGGAGCGTGCCCAGCACGCTCACGGCAAACCGCTCCAGCTCCAAGGCGTCACCGCCCCGATCCTCGACCGCCACCGGTCCGGCCGACCAGGCTTCCAACCAGTGGGCGCGCTCCTCCTCGCCGCGCTTGCCCAACTCAGCCAGCCAGGGCGACGGCCGATCACGCCACAGCAGCACGCCGCGCGGATTGCCGCAGACGATCCGGGCGAGGGCCTTGATCGACGGGCTACCGACGACGATGCGGGTCGGCCCGCCTTCCCGCTCACCTTCGCTCGTTCTGGCCTTGGCCTCGACCGAGGCCAGCATCCGCCGCACCGTGGCGAGCGCCGGCGACTTGCCACTGGACGACGTGCCGATCAGCACCTGCCACAGCACCAGCGGCTCGGCCCAGTCGGCGGTGATGCGCACCTCCACGCCCGCACCGCTGGCCCCGGCGACGGCCGCGAGCAGCGCCTGGGCCACGTAGTCGACCGGCGCGCCCGCGCAGCGCGCCCGGT
>DATHNU010000448.1:0-2213 GCA_035485695.1 Reyranella sp.
CCCTCCCTCTCCCCCCGCGATGACGCGGGCGGAGAGGGCCTCTGACGATGTGCGAAGAGTCGCGTTAGCTGACGTAAGGCCGGCGCAGCCGGTCGATCTCGGCCTGGCTTGGCGTGTAGGGCGTGGCCGCCGGATCGAAGCGCTTCCAGCCTTCGCCGGTATAGAGCGTGCGGCGCTCGGCGGGATCGATCGGCTCGTGACGATCCATGATGCGCTGAACCGTGGCCACGCGGTCGTCGGCCGCGTGCACGCTCACCATGGTGCCGCCGCGGCGCACGGCCTCGCAGTAGACCTGGGCCTCGGGCTCGGGCACGCCGGACTTGACCAGGGCGCCCACCACGCCGCCGGTCGCGGCGCCGGCAACGGCGCCGACCGCGGTCGCCGCCAAGGCACCTGCTGCCACGACCGGACCGAGGCCGGGGATGGCGATGATGCCGAGACCGGCCAGCAAGCCGGCAGTGCCACCCAACGCGGCGCCGACGCCGGCGCCCGGCCCTGCCGCCGACTGTTCCTGGATGCGCGCACTCTCGTCGCAAACATATTTGTTGGCGATCAGGTTGATGTCCGAGGCGGCGACGCCGGACGCCTCGAGATCGGCCACGACCTGCCGAGCCTGGCCGTAGGTGTCGTAGACACGAGCGATGGTCTTCATGATGGATGTTCCTTGAATGGGTTGTTGTTACTGGCTGACGACGTTGCCCTTGAAGTCGACGGCGACGTTGGTGCTCTTGCCGTCCTTCATGGCGGTGCCGCGCCAGATGCCGTCGCCGTCCTTGGCCAGCGACGAAACGCTGGTGAGGCCGGCAGCCATCGCGCGATCCTTGGCCTGGGCCTCGGTGAAGCTGTTGGCGCCCTTGATCGGAGCACCTGCCTCGGGCGACTTGGCCATGAACACGTCGGCCTGGCAGGCCTGCATGAAGGCGGCCTGCGTGATGCGTCCGTCGGCCGGCGTCACCTGCGCGCGGACACGATAGTAGGCGAGGTAGCGATCGGCCTCGGGGCCGACCAGCACGCCGTCGCTGTTGCCGTCGGCGCTTTTCCACTGCGCGGCGCAGTCGGCTTCGGATGCCGCAAAAGCGGCACCCGGCATCGCAATGCAGCAGGCCGCGAGCACGGCGAGTGCAGATTCCTTTTTCATGTTGTCGTCTCCAGATCTTGTGGGTTGGGCTGTGGCCACAACGACGCCACCGGCAACCCGTTCCACCGAGGGGACGTTCCTATGACAGCGGCGTCCAATCCCGGGCGTCGCCGCTAAGAATGGAGGGCTAGCGATGAACGACCCCAAGGAACGCAATCCGCAGCAGTCGCAACAGGAGCGCGATCAGCAGCAGCGGGAGCGTCAACAGCGCGAGCAACAGCAGCGCCAGAACCAGCAGCCCAACCAGAAGCCGGGTCAGCCGGGCCAGAAGCCCGGTCAGCCGCAGCACAGGGATGAGTAACGTCTTGTCGTAGCGAGTAAGGAGGAGATGCCCGCCGAATGGCGGGCATCTCTTTCTTTAGGGAGAACGAAGGATGATGCTGAAATCAGGACCGCGCGAACCTGGGCCGGTTCCACCCGAGCCGGGCAAAACGGATCCGATCCCGCCCGAAATGCCGGCTGATGATCCGACACCGGAAGACATGCCGACACCTGTGCCGCATCCGACGGGGCCGCCGGCACCCGTCGCCTGATTCTATTCCTTCACTAGACCGGTGAAGCGGAGACGCAGTCATCGACGGAGAAGGAATCGTCAGCCGGCAGCGAAGCCAGCAGCGAGCCCGGCATCAACGTGCCCACTGGCATGGTCTCTTTTTCTCGCTGCGCTCAAGGCCAGAGCGTGGATGAACCTCCTCCACGGCCAGGTGACACAAACCGCACAGCAAGTGAGGGCATTCACTGACGAATCCGTGACCGGCTTACCAGTGCGACCGCTTGTCGGAAGTTCGCGCCGCAGACATTATGGCTGCTTCAATTCGGGGGAGTGCATGTCATCATGAATCTCGACGCGATCGGCGCGACGTGGGCACCACGCCTGCTCAGCATCCTGCGCATCATGGCCGGCCTGATGTTGCTGGAGCACGGAACGGCAAAACTCCTGAAGTTTCCGGCCGTGCAGACCATGGCCAATCTGGACCTCTCGTCGATGCCCGGTCTTGCCGGCTTCTTCGAGCTGATCGGTGGCGCGCTGCTGGTGCTCGGCCTCTTCACGCGACCGGTGGCCTTCATCCTCGCG